>JAFGMF010000139.1 GCA_016927675.1 Candidatus Cloacimonadota bacterium | reverse complement strand
TTACTCTCATCGAAAGCCTTGATCGCGAAATAATATACTACTCCTTCCTGAACCGGATTCAAACTGAAAAATTCAACTGTTCCGGCAGGTTGAGGATTCATTATCAGGGCAACTGTTTCGGCATTATCCCAATTGGACTCATCTATTGACTCTTCTGCCTGTTTCAGTTCATAATATTCTGCAGTCCCGTCATTCCCATCATCACCGGGTGCTGTCCAGGTAAGATTTATTGTATAATAATTAGAAACATATCCTGCAATCACCTGCAACGTCGTTATCGTGCCGGGAGGAGTTTGATCCTGAAGCAGACTGTTTTCTGCTATGTTCGAAATTTCTGAGATATTTCCGGCATTATCGATAGCCTTGATCCCGTAGTAATAGACGATACCAGGATCTAAGTCGGGATCAGTAAAAGTCTGCAATTCCCCGGCTGGAGCTGGAACAGGAGGATCCGGAAGAATTTCTGTATCAGCCCAGTTTTCATTGGTAATTGCATCTGTAGATCTCCGTAGCTCATAATATTCCGCTTCCCCTTCAATCCCATCATCACCGGGTGCAGTCCAGCTGAGAATTATCTCCATTTCCGTAGCTTCTGCCTCAAGATCAGTAATTGGTGCCGGAGCAATTGTGTCGATCAATAATGCATTCTGAGTGATATTTGATAAAACAGATCGGTTACCCGCATCATCAATAACTTTAATCCCGTAGAACCAGATTTCTGTCTGTTCGACATCAGAATCGATAAATTCTTCCAATTGACCGGAAGGTGAAGGTATCGGTAACGAGTTCAGCACCTGGGCATTATCCCAGTTGGATTCATTTATTTCTTCATCAGATCTGCGCAGATCATATTGGTACGCAGTGCCAGCTAAACTGTCATCACCAACCGCTGTCCAGTATAGAATGATTTCATATTCTGTAGCGACAGACTGCAGGTCACCGATTTGAGCAGGAGGAATATTATCCGGAGTTTCAGAAGTAACATCATAGACGATATTTGAAATCTGGGAAAGGTTCTGAACTTCATCCGATACCTTGATTGCAGCATAATATCCTGTCTCAGCATCAAGGTCACTGACAAGGAAATTCTCTGCTGAGCCTGAAGGTTGGGGTAATATTTCATTTGGATATTCATCCAGCTCAACCCAGTTTTCAGCTGTGATTTCCTGGTCGGAAATCTTGATGAGATATTCTGCCGCAGTACCATCCATGTTATCATCACCTACCGCTGTCCAGGTAAGGAGCATAGTATTCGAGCTCATCGAGCTTATCTGCAGATCCATAATCGCTGCAGGAGGAATAACGTCTCCGGTGATCATTGCCTGGGGACTATTGGAAACTTCCGAATAATTTCCCTCATCATCATATGATTTGATGGCGAAAAAATAATATACCTGCAAATCCAGATCGCTGATCTCGAACTGCTGAATAGTTCCACTGGTTTCTGGTACAATCTCGAGTTCAATCTGTTGTGCCTGATCCCAGTTAACCGGTAAAATCGGATTCTGAGAGAAACGGATTTCATAACCCATGGCAGTTCCCTGGTTACCATCATCTCCTGGGGCTGTCCAGATAAGTTGAATGAAATCTGTACCGGTAACGGCTTCCAGATCTTCAATAGCCGATGGAGGTATATCATCAATATATTCACCCTGGATCAGTACTTCCCTTTCCAGTAAAGGCGAGTTGCCAGTACTCTCATCAAAAGCCTGTAGAGAAATTCTGATCAACTGATCATGAGGTAAATCTTCGATCAGCCATTCTTCCTGTTCTCCGGATTCCAGAGGCAGTGGTAACTCAAAATCCGTTAAGATCGGATTATTTTCCTGATCAGTTAATTCCATTTGATAATAGAATGCCCGGCCAACAGCTCCATCATCTCCAGTAGCAGTAAAAGTTATTCTCAACTCACCGACGGTATCAGAGATCGCCAGAAAATCCTCTATCTCACCTGGTGCGATCTCATCGATTGTGGTTGTAATTGCCGCTTCCGGACACTGGAACTGAGATAAACACCGTAAACATTGTATACATTTGTCGGTATCTATGTATGAAGTAGTCGTTCTGGGATCGATCTTAATGGCATCTACGGGACAATTGAATTCCAGTATGCATTCATGGCAACCAGCACCGACGCAGCTGGAATATTCAACTCTGACCAGATTATCGTTTTTCAGTATCTTATTCAGACTATCACTGCAGCCAAAGATAAAGATAAGCAGAGCGCATAAGACTACGCCCCAAACAATTTCCCTTTTCATTATCCAATCCTGAATTCAATTATATAACGTGTAAGTTATATAATGTAAAATAATGGCAATTTCCATTCCAGATAGAAACATTTTTTAGTATCGTTACGTACTGATATCTATTTCAAATAGAAAGTCATTTCTGTCCAGCGCAGTCGATGATCAAAAAGTTTCTTAGACAGAACAAGGCGTTTGAGATTTTTCTGAATATCTTCGATCCTTGTTTCGATTTGACTGGTGGTATAATGTTCGTTTGTCGATTCCGAATTGCTATCCAGCAATCTGTTCAGGATATTCAGAATTTGATTGGCGTCATATCCGGCTCTGGCGGAGTAGATTATGGCAAGGAAATCTGCTTCTTCCTCGTATTCGGCAAGTCTTCCGGCAAACAGGGTTTCGAAGATATCAAAGGCAAGGTCTTCCATTTCATCTTCTACTTCTCGGGTTTCACTATCCTGTTCGATCCCGAAAAATTCCATTTCCATATCCAGTTCGGCAAATGCATCATCGGCTTTAACATGGTGTTTTCTTTCTTCCAGTTCGAGCATGCCGTGTTTTCTGGCTACATGACCTATTTCATGGGCAAGGATACAGGCAAGTTCCGCTTCGGTCCTGATTTGCCTTAGCATCCCCTTAGTGATGAATATTATCCCGCCCGGACAGGCATATGCGTTGGCTTTTTCAGAATCAAGGATGAAAAATTTGAATTCGATATCATAGACGTCACTCACTTCAACGATCAGATTTCCAACCTGGTTGATATATTCGGTAAGATAATCGTTCTGGTAAATACCCAGAGCAGCTATTCGGGAGGCAATACCGATTCCCATTCCTTCTTCGGAGAAGTAGAAATAGTCTCTGGTATTGCTGACGGGAATCTGGATGGATTTAGTAAAAGTTTTCCCTTTTTTATATGTCTGTTTGCGGAAAATTCTGTATTTCTCAGGATCCAGACGATAAGAAGCATATAGATCGAAGAAAGCAGGATTACCATCGAATTTTTCTGTGAATTTATCGGCAAATCCTTTTACACCTGCCGACATTCCGTGGCGTGACACTTCGAGGCTGGCCTCCTGATTTCCCATCGCGGCAAAAATATCATCCTGAGTTTTCCGCTCTGTGATTGCCTTGGCAGAAAGATAACCAGTGAGAGTATCAGCAGTCACTTGAACATCAAGCCATCCACTTTTTTCACTGTTGATCTCTATTTCTGCTCCTTTCTGCAATTCTGCCAAAATGGGAAACATCGATCCCGGCCCCTGTCTGAGAGTAGCTCTGTCCCTTCTGATCACATCTGTTGCCAATAAACCAGTGCCTATCAGACCTAACAAAATAAAAATTATTATCTTTTTCATTATTTCACCTCCAGAGTCAAAATTCCATCCCATTTTTCAGGCGGATTTTTTAACAAGTAATCACAACGGTCAAGCATAACTTTAGCTGCATTGTCAGAAAGTTCCCGAAAATAAGCGGCAGCTTGTTTAAAATTTCCATCCCTGTATGATTGAAGAGCCTGTTCATACTTGAGTATTTGCTCTGTTTTCCCCGGTTTATCAGAATAATCCAGCAATTCATAAATTCTGGTAGGCATGGTTTTACCTTTAACTCTGAGGTAATCCAATTCACGGCAGACA
>JAFGMF010000016.1 GCA_016927675.1 Candidatus Cloacimonadota bacterium | reverse complement strand
TAGATCGCTGTTCTTAACTCAATTCTCAGGCAAAAACCTGAGCCTTGAGTCAATTCCAGCGAATCTAATTATTATAGTTACCAAGTCTCCCCATATCCAACCCATCTTAGCGCCTTCGTGACCTTTGTGGTGATAAAAACTAAGTGCAAAAAATGGATATTAATGAGGGCAGGATTTCTCTTCATTCGTTGCAATTAATGGTCCCGGATACATTCTGGGTGGAGTCCTCGAGTCACCCCGATATTCATCAGGGCAAACACTCACTTCGCTCGCTGCGACTCAAGTTCTGCATTCATTTTGAAATTATCAGAGAAAAAAAACTATACAATAAATACACATTAATAAATTTATCAAAATTCAGGAAAATATGATTATAAAATAGGGAGAGCTGATGAAAGAACATGTGATATCAGGCTTATCCGAAACAGCAGGTCTGATCTCGAGATTTATTCATGACGAACAGAATTTACAGATAGTCACGGATATTGCACGGGATATTGTTACGAGTTTGCGCCAGAAAGGTCTTATTATCTGCTGCGGGAATGGTGGCAGCTGTACCGATGCCATGCATTTTGCCGAAGAATTGACCGGGAAATTCAGGAAAGACAGAAGACCTCTTCCTGCTCTGGCTTTGCAGGATCCATCATTTTTAACTTGTGTGGCAAATGATTACGGCTTTGCCGATGTTTTTTCTCGAGGTGTTGAAGCTTACGGCAAAAAGGGCGATATTCTGATAGTTCTTTCTACCAGCGGGAATTCGCCAAATATTGTAAATGCTGTAACCAAGGCAACAGCACTGGGTTTAAAAACCATTGGGTTGCTTGGTAATCAGGGTGGGAAACTGAAGGATAAATGTGATCATCAATTGATCATTCCAGCAAACAACAGCGATCGGATTCAAGAAATACATGGAATTATTCTGCATCTTTTAATTGAACTGATTGAGAGAGAACTGTTCCCGGATAATTATTGAGATAATTTGTCCGGCAGACAGGATTAAGTTATGAAAATAATAGTCCAACGGGTTAAATCTGCTCAGGTAGAAGTAGATTATAAGTTGATTTCCCGGATTGATCAGGGATTATTGATTTTTCTGGGAATCGCTAAAACAGATACAGGTAAAGAAATTGAATGGCTGGCAAAAAAAATCTCCGAGTTGAGGATCTTTGAGGATGATCAGGGCAAAATGAACCGTTGCATCAAAGAAATTAACGGGGAAATTTTACTTGTTTCTCAGTTTACTCTTTATGCTGATTGCCGCAAGGGAAGACGTCCCGGTTTTGACGCAGCCGCTTTACCGGACAAGGCAGAACGGATGTATCGGGAATTCAGAGACACTTTACTTAATAATGAAATTATAGTTAAAACAGGTATTTTTGCAGCCGATATGCAGGTTAGTCTGATCAATGACGGACCGGTTACGATTATTTTGGAGAGATAAATTTGGCAATTGAGAATGTTATTTTCGATTTGGGAAAAGTTCTGATCAATTTTGATTTTACTGCGTTTTATCAGAAACTTGGTTATAATGCCAGAGAACGAAGTCTGGATGAAGCCAGTGAAGCTATTTTTGACTTTGAAGCCGGAAAAACATCTAAGCAGGAATTTCTCGACGAACTTAAAATTATCTACGATTTTGATCTTCCCCTGGATGAATTTAAAATTCTGTGGTGTGAGATTTTTTCCGAAATGACAGATATGATTCAACTGGCTCGAAAGATCAGCGAGAAATATCCTGTATATATATTTTCCAATACAGATGAAATTCACTTTCCCTATATCTGGGAAAATTATCCCTCACTGCATTTTTTCCGGGATAACCTGATGCTGTCTTATCAGCTTGGAGCAGTTAAACCTCACCCGGAAGCATATATTAAAGCTTTGCAGAAATATGATCTCAAACCGGAGAAATGCCTGTTCATTGATGATCACCCTCTAAATATCAAAGCAGCATTAAATCTTAACATGAAAGGGATCATTCATGATAATTACGAAGATACATTTCTGAAATTAACATCATTGTTAAATTTCTGAAATTTCTTTATGAAATATTGCGGACTAAATCAATATATCTGGGAGGATAGATGAGAAAAATCATAATATTAACGGTAATACTCTTCGCTGTCTGCTGTCAGGCAACCGAAGGACAGACAGAGAAAGATTTCAAACTGGAGATCAAAGAACTTGAGATTATTCACGTACTCGGAATGAGCAGCCTGATCAGCGATAATTATAATCTCATCGGTCAACTGTGGGAAAGATTCGAAGTAAGACAACATGAAGTTTCCAACCCGGTCGACAGTAAAATCGGGATCGGAATATCTTACGGGATCCAGAGCAGTAATTCCGATTCTCAGAAACCTGATTACCTGTATTTTCATCTGGTGGGGATCCCTGTTTCGGAGATAGGAGAAGTTCCGGAAGGAATGACCTGGAAAAATGTACCGGCAGGACTTTATGCGAAGTTTACCCACAAGGGATCGCTACAGAATTTATCAGAAACCTACGCATTCATCTTTAATCAATGGTTACCCGAGTCCGGTTATACCTACGATCCCTCGAAAGTTGATTTTGAGTTGTATGATGATAGATTTGACATGGAAGATGCCGAATCGGAGTTTGATATCTATGTACCGATAGTCTTACTTGCAGAAGAGAAAAAATAGTAACTGCTCATTGATTTTGAGCAAATCAGAGACCATATCTAACTGATTTAGAATAAAGAGAAAACATAACCTGTTGTTTTATTGTTGACAAGTCAACATTGATTGAAAATTGTTGACCAGTCAACAAAATGGAGGTTGAAATGGAGCGTTGGAAATCCAAGTCGATCGGATTTATGATCGGGTATCTTAATCGGGCTGCCCATAAATATTTTACCAGCCGATTCAGTCAATATGGCCTGAATATTGGAAACATCTTTATCCTCAAGCGCTTGTACATGAAGGATGGCTTAAAGCAGCATGAAATATGTGATAATCTGCATCTTGACAAAGCCGGAGTTGCCCGTAATATGAATAAACTGATCGAATCAGGGTTTATCAGAAAGGATGTAGATCCCGCCGATAAAAGAGCTAACAGGATACATCTGACATCCAAGGCTAAAGATTTTAAATTGGAATTCGATACAATTTTTAGAAGTTGGAGTGATAAGTTAACCGAAGGTTTCGATCCGGTTGAGCAGGAAGAGGTCAAAAAAAATCTGCTGAGAATGATTGCTAATCTTGGGGAACAGTAGATGGAAAAAAAACATATCTTAGCTGATGATAACGTAAATAAACTTCTGCTCAAGTTATCTGTTCCGGCAATGACCGGGATGATCACCATGGCATTGTACAATGTTGTCGATACGATATTTGTCGGTCGGGGCATTGGTTTTCTGGCAATAGCGGGTCTTTCGATCGTATTTCCCATTCAGATTGTAGTAATGGCTGTTGGGCAGCTTGTAGGCATTGGGGCAGGCTCCTGTATCTCCAGATATCTGGGAGCACAGCAAAGGGAAAAAGCGAGAACGGTATTGGGAAATGCCTATTTGATGACTATTTCAGCATCGCTGCTGATAACTCTGACAGGATTGATCTTGGCGGAACCGCTGTTAAAATTGTTTGGAGCTACAGAACAGATTTTGCCTTACGCCAGGGATTACTATAAGATCATTATTTTTGCGACAATACTTTTTACCACAGCTATGGCAAGTAACAATATTCTCAGATCTGAAGGACGAGCCCGGGCTGCAATGTTAACAATGATCATCGGAGCGGTTCTGAATATATTATTAGATCCGCTGTTTATTTTCGTATTTCATTTGGGAGTAAAAGGTGCTGCACTGGCAACAGTTCTATCGCAATTCATTGCGGTACTTTACGTGATCTTTATCATGAGATGGGGCAAGGGCTCGATCAAAATCGGAATATCTCATTTCAAACCTGATTTCAGGGTTATAGGTGAGATTACTGCGATTGGGATGTCTTCCTTTTTACGTAATATAGCCGGGAGCATGATATTTATTCTGATCAACAACAGCCTGAGCATGTATGGGGGAGATATGGCCATAGCAGCATATGGGATTATCCAGAGAATGCTCCGGTTTTTATTTATGCCGATATTCGGTATTGCTCAGGGGATGCAGCCGATAGTGGGGTACAATTTCGGGGCAGATTTACCCGATAAAATAAGAAGAGTGATCAGGACAGCCCTGATCAGTGCTACGGCAATGGCAACCTTTGGATTTATAATAATCCAGTTATTTGCACCTCTGATTATTGCAGTTTTTACTGAAGATTCACGATTGATCGGGATTAGCAGCAGAGCTGTTCGATCCATGATTCTGGTAATTCCTCTGATTGGTTTTCAGATCGTGGGTACTACCATCTTTCAGGCAATGGGAAAAGCTCTGCCGTCACTGCTTCTGTCGATGTCCAGAGAAATTCTCTTTCTTATTCCTGCTGTGATTGTTCTGCCAAGGCACTTAGGTCTGTCAGGTGTCTGGATTTCCTTTCCCATCGCTGATATCTTTTCTTTTCTGCTTACACTTATACTTTATCTGCGTTTGCTCAATTCGTTGAAACACAAATTTATTAAATTAGATGTTGATCCTATACCGAGTTAGAATAAGGAAAAATATATCTGCATGAATCGAAATATTAAGCTAATCTACTTTTATCTGTCTATTGCGATCACTTAGCAAGCAGATGTCTTTCAGGTTCCTGCTGGTTTTTGCTTTCAGCCATAATTTCTCAAAATCTTTATTATGCGTTATTTGCGCAATAGAAGAAAGAGCCTGCAGATGAAATTGCCGTTGATCTCTTGAACCGATCAGGGCGAAGATGGCTTTGATGGAACTAAATTCGTCAGAAAAATATACTCCGTCTTTCACTCTGATTACAAACATCTGAAAGATATTTGTTCCTTCAACGATTATATGCGGAATTGCCAGAAAAGGAGTAAGAGCCGTACTTGATTCCTGTTCTCTCTCTTCCAGATAATTGAGCAACTCAGGCGGTTCCATCTGAAGATTACTGCAACAGGTGTCTGCAATTTGATTAAAAAGCTCAGACCGCGTTAATTTGCCGTCCAGATCAAGAAAGATGCTTTCCTCGATTAAATGATGGAATTTATCAGTAACCAGATTATCTCTATGTTGCAGGATTTCTTTAAGTTCCTGTTCCAGATCGTTGGAAACCAGTTTTTTATTGATAATTCTCTCAACAAGGTAAAGCAGTGCATATTCACTCGAGTAATTTCTTCTTCCATACAGGAGATAGATCAACAGACAGGTAACGATAATTCCGATAACAGCTTCCATGGCTGCTATACCGACATCGATCAGGAGAAAAGAAAACAGGATAATGGAAATGATCTGGACAAAAGGGTATAAAGGTACTTTGAAAGTGGGACGGTAGTTCTGGATGCGGCTTTCCCGAATGATAATAACCGCGATATTAGTGAGAATATAGGAAAACAGGATGATAGATGAGGCTATCTTAACCAGAGTTTCAAGCTCGAGAAACAATGATCCGACTATTAATGAACCGGTAAGGATAATGGAAAGTATGGGCGTATTAAATCTCTTGCTGATTTTACCGAATATTGACGGAAGCAGACTATCCTGGCTGAGAGCAACCGGGTAGCGGGAGGCAGACATTATTCCGGCATTTGCTGTTGAGACAAAGGCCAGCAGTGCTGCGATGGAAATCAGAAGGAAGCCTGTATTTCCCAGAAAGAATACGGCTGAATCTGCAACCGGGGTTAGAGAAGAAACCAGTTTCTCCGGATCCATAGTACCGATAACAACTATCAGAAGTAGAACATACAATGTAGTAACAACCAGAGTGGAGATGATTACACCGCGGGGTATCGATTTACCCGGATTCTTTACTTCACCGCTCAAGCTGGCGATTTTCAATAATCCCCCATAAGAAACAAATACAAATCCCGCTGTTAAGAATACAGGTTTAATACCATGTGGAGTAAAATCCATAAATCTGCTTAGATTGATACCGGGGATCCCGGAAACCACATAGGTGATCATTATAAGAAGCAGTCCGGTGACGATGATAACTTCGAATTTAACGGCAAGGTTAATACCTTTGATATTAAGCGCAGTAAAGAAAATGGCCGCTATGATGGCAGTAGCGATCAGACTTATCCCCAAATGAGAGTGGAGGATCTTTCCGATGCCGAAAATGGCGAAAGCAGTTTTCAGAGAAAGGGCAAACCAGCTGAAAAAACCCAGGATCATGCCGGGTACGGGCCCGAAACTACGGGTAATGAAGAAATAATCACCACCGGCTCTGGGCATGGCCGTACTAAGCTCAATTACGCTTAAAATCCCTAGTAAAGCAGCTATCCCGGCAATTGCGTAAGAGAGAAATACAGCCGGACCTGCTTTACTGAAAGCGATTCCCGGCAAAATGAATATACCGGAGCTGATCATAACTCCGGAAGCAATACAGAAGATATCAAAAGTTGATATCTGTTTCTTCAGATTCATTGTTTTTCCGATTTTCTTTATTTTCTTTACAAACCATAAATGAAATCTGACTTTCTCAAAGCAACTACTTTTTTTTCATGTGATTAAATTTACTTTGTTCTTAAACCCCTCTGTCCTCCTACGTCCATTAACATGT
>JAFGMF010000138.1 GCA_016927675.1 Candidatus Cloacimonadota bacterium | reverse complement strand
TATTTCTCCTGCTATTCAGAAGTCAAACCTGCCATTAATATTCTCAGATCAGTTTCTGCCCGACATACACTGGTATCAGCTGCTCCATAATAGATCAGGATTTCACTTTCGGATGTCACAAATCCCTCGTCGTCCTGACTGGAACATATCGCCCCGGAGGGAAAAACAACGTTGGGAACCTGTCCAACCAGCTCATAAATTTCCCGGGGTTCCAGAATATTAACCCGACTTCTGCCGATCACTTTTAACGGATCCTGAAGATCAAGCAGCATTACACCTGCCTGATAAATCGGCTGGTAATGCAGAGCTATGCCGTGATAAACCACCAGCCATCCCTGCCTGGTCTTGATCGGAGGCGGACCTGCACCGATCAACTCATCCCAGTAGTGAGCTCTTCCCTCGGCAACCGTGCCACAAGATTTCCAGTGCAGCAGGTCTAACGATTCCGCTAAACAGATGGCATTCCCTGATTTCAATCCCGAATCCATCTCGATCAGATTAGGCCTGTCCAACCTCAGGAATTTATTGTTGATCTTCTCCGGGAATAAAACACCGTTCCGATTATCATGATCAGAAACGATCCCCATAAATTCAAATTTAGCGAAATCCATTGTTTTCCCCAACCCTAATCGACATCCCGATTCCATATCAAGAGAAAACATGATATAATATTCTGTATCAATTTTTGTTATCCTGGGATCATACAGATGATAGATCTTTTCTTTTACCTTTTCTATCCCATGCCATTTGATGATTTCGTCTCTTATCTGAAAACTCCGTCCATCTTCACTATCCGCCATCAATAGAAAAGTTTCTCGTCCCCTGTTCTGTACTCTCAACATCAGTTTTATCAGGTTATCGTGCTTTACTGCTCCGGGATTGAAAACTGAACTCACATCAACCAGCTCGGGTACTGTTGCAGGAATGTCTTTTCTGCTTATAACCGGATTGCTTAATGATCTGATCATCATATTATTACCCGTTCCCTTGTTTTGCCGCAAAGATTTATCACTCAGCAATGGTTGTAAAGAAGAATGATCCATCCTTTTTTTTTCTTGACCATTCCTGATCTAAAAAAAGTCCTTTGCCGAGATAAGGAGTGAAATCTGAAAGGTAAAGTAATTTTATCTCTTTTTGTTTTGATAATCTGTTCAGCAGTTGTAATCCATGCTGAAGAGAAAATCATTTTAAAGGTATTTGAACTGCCTGATCCCAAAGATACCAGCGCGTTCGTAATGGCCAACAGAGCTGTGATTGCAGCTTTCAGAGAAAAATATCCCCAGATCGATTTACGCTCTTTTTCCGGGATCAAGATTGAAGGGATGGACCTTGATTCCGGTCCTCTGATGGCCATAGCCGGAGGAGTCTCACCGGATGTTATTTATGTGAATTTCCGCCAGTCAGATACTTATATCCAGAATAATTTCCTCTATCCCCTGGATGAATTTATCGAAGATCTATCGGCAGAAGATCTTGATCTGCGCGTAGAAAAACCTGTCTGGCCGGTGATCCGGCGAAGAAAGATCGATGAAAGAGATACTCATCTCTGGGCTCTGCCGTACGAAACCCTTGTTCGCGTATTAATGTATAGAAAAGACCTTTTCCATCGCGTCGGACTGGATCCTGAAAAACCACCAGAAGACTGGGAACAGCTGGTAGATTATGCCCGTCGTTTAACTATTCCGGATGAAGGAATTTACGGGATGGTTCTGGCTTCCGGACCGCAAGCTGCTTATGACTGGATAACCTATCTCTGGAGTGCCGGTGGTGATGCAGTTGTTCAGGATCCTGATACCGGTCTATGGCAAGCCAGTTTCAAGGGTCAACCGGCAGTAGATGCAATGGAGCTTTACCTGAAATTGATTACTACTCCCTGGATAGATGCCAGAGGCAATCAACAGCAGGGATTCGTGATCCGGGAAGGTGACTGGGGCAGTCTCTGGCGCGAAGGCAAGATCGGGATAAGGATGGATTACATGAACCAGGAAAGCCTGGGACGTGAGATAGATCCGAACTTGTATGGAGTCGCTCCACCCCCGCTTGGTCCAACGGGATTACGTGGTTCCGAGATCAATTGCCGGATGATGGGAATTTTCTCCGGAGCTGGCGAAACAAATAATGGCGGAGTAGGTGATCGTGATCCGGAAAAAGTAAAACAGGCTGCCTGGGAGTTTATCTGGTTCTATGACAGCGAAGAAGCCCGTAAAATTCGCCTTGAGGTTATGATAGATGCCGGTTACGGTAAAATGTTGAATCCCGTCTACCTTAAACGCTATGGATACGAAGAATACCTTCAGTATTCACCGCCGGGCTGGCTGGAGACCTTTACCGAAGCACTGGAAAATGGCAAACCAGAACCGTATGGCTATAACTGCCAGAAAGTATATGAATTTATGACCTATCCTGTAGACAGATGTATTTTCCTGGAAGAGCAGGGTAAACTTGGTGACAACCCGGAAATACGGCAGAAAAATATCGCAGAGATCTTCTCTGCCGCTGTGGAACGAACCAATGAAAAGATGATCGGTCGATTGCCCCCGGAAGAGAGAACTTTCCGCAACCGGATCGCTACAGTTGTGGCTCTAATTGTTTTCTGCCTTTTCATCATAGCTATATATAAAGTCTGGCTGATCTTTTCTCCACGGGAACAGCAATATTCCGGACTGCGGAAGAAACAGAATCGTCTTGCCTATCTGATGCTGATCCCGGCTGTAGCATCTATTCTGCTTTGGAAATATACACCTATGATCATGGGAACCAGGATGGCTTTTCTGGATTATGCTGTTGTCGGTGAATCTCAGTGGATAGGTATCCAGAATTTCGCCGATGTTATTTTTGATCCAGTCTGGTGGTCAGCACTCGGTAAAACTCTCTACTATATGGCACTTTCTCTCAGTCTCGGTTTCATTCCGCCGATCATTCTGGCTATCCTGCTGCAGGAGGTTTCTCACGGTAAAATGATCTATCGGGTTATCTATTACCTGCCGGCTGTGATCAGCGGAATTATCGTGATTTATTTGTGGAAACTTCTGTATGACCCCTCTGATGCGGGCGCACTTAATCAATTGCTGATGGCAGTCGGTCTGGAAAAAAGCAGATGGATCAAGGATGAACATCTTGCAATGCTCTGCGTTATTCTTCCCACTGTCTGGGCGGGTATGGGTCCAGGTTCTCTGATCTATCTCGCTGCGCTGAAAGGTATCCCGGACGATCTCTATGAAGCAGCATCCATCGATGGAGCAGGATTTTTTCAGAAGATATTTACAATAGTACTGCCAAATCTGAAAGCTCTGATAATAATCCAGTTTATTGCTGCCTTTATCGCCTCTGCCCAGCAAAGCGGTTTTATTCTCGTCATGACCTTCGGCGGACCGAACGAAGCTACCCGGGTTGCCGATCTGCTTATCTTCGAAAAAGCCTACCTCTACCTGGAATTCGGGTTAGCAACTACTATGGCCTGGATTCTGGGAATTATGCTGATGGGTTTTACGGTTATCCAATTGAGGAAACTGTCTAAAATGGAATTCAAAACTGTGGATAAAGTCTAATGTTTTCAGAGCTAATATTAAAATAAGGGTAAATATGCCGATCATCGGGAATGTTGGAAGAAAATCGCTGAAAGTCAGAATACTTAACATCGCTATTCATCTGATCCTGATACTCGGTTCCCTGACGATGATCTATCCCTTCCTGATGATGATTTCAGCATCCTTCAAAAGCGCTGTAGACTCAAAAGGTTTCAGTTTATATCCCCGTTACTTTCTGGAAGATAAAGTCCTTTTCCAGAAATACATCGAAGCCAGAATGAATGAAGAATCAAGTCAATTTATCGAACAATATCAAAACCGCTACATCGCTTTTGATTATCTGCAGCCTCCTGCTGAACCAGTTGAGAATCTATACTCAGACTGGACAGTTTTTATAAGCGAAAATGGCGGAAACTATCAATTGACTGATTTTTATGTTTCCGAGCAATTCGGCAGAGGTGTCTATCCCCGCAATGAAAGAAAATTCCGGAATTTAATGAAATCCGAGTCAAATGGTGATCTGGAGCTTTTCAATCAGCGATATAATGCTTCTATGCTTTCCTGGGACGAAGTCAGGATCGAAGAGAAAAACATCCTCTCCCGGAATTACTCTTCCGCCTATCAGGGTTATCTGCTAAGATATATAGATTTTAAACAGGATCTTCCGAATCATGATAAAGTCTTTGCCAGCATTGACGGTCATTTCCTGAGTAACGAACTGATTCCAGCTTACCGTGGTAAACTGGAGCTTCTCAATGCTTCACTGGAAACATCCTTTGCTGAATGGAAAAATATAGTCCTTCCCGCCACGATCCCAGAGGGAAAGATGAGAGAACACTGGATTAAATATGTAAAATATAGACTTAATATCAATCATGTGAAAGCCGTAAACAAAGCTTTACCTGCTTATCAGAATTTCCTGAAATCAAAATACTCAGAAATTGAGCTGCTGAATATGACCTATAAAAGCAGCTATCCCGATTTTTCAACTCTGGCACTTCCGGAAAAGCTGCCTGCTGCCGGTGCCTTGCTGGTGGATTGGATTTTTTTCATTGAGAATCTAGCTGAACCTGAACATTTGTATGTAACAGGGATACAATACGATTTCAGAAACTGGTTGAAAGCCAGATATTACTCCATTGATGAATTAAGCGGAATTTACCAAAAAGGTTTTAAAAACTTTTCCGAAATTTCGCTTTCAACAGAATTCCCGGAACATAATCTCTCTTTACAGAAAGACTGGTCTGAATTCGTAAAAAATGAAGTTCCTGCCAGTAAAATCCGGGTCTTGATGACAGCACAGCAGTACTTTTTTGATTTTCTTACTGCAAAATATCCCAGCAAAGATCTTAAGATAGATCTGGACAAATTGAACAGTCAATATGATACAAATTATCAGAATCAAATAAATATTTATCCCTCAGCTGAAATACCTGAACAAATGTTGCAACAAAAAGACTGGCAGGAATTTGTGAATGACTATCTTCCTCCCCGTTTTATTCTTGTGGATGAAAGTCAGGAGGGTCAGTGGCAGGATTTTCTAGAACAGAAGTACAACAACGATATCGAAGCCTTAAATCTTCAGTATCAGTTAATATATCAAGATTTCGACGAAATTGATATAGACAATCTCACAATTGATTACTATACTTTTAAAGAGCATAAATGGAATATTTTCGGGGAATTTCTGACCCGTAATTACATCATGGTCCTCGATCTCATGTTGTATAACGGTCGTGCAATAGTAAACACCCTTATCTACTGTTTTCTGGCAATTCTTACGGCTGTTATTGTTAATCCTCTTGCTGCTTATGCCATGAGCAGGTTCAAACTGCGGATGACTTATCAGATCATGCTTGTGCTGATGCTGACCATGGCTTTCCCCCCTATGGTAATGGCTATCCCTAATTTCCTGCTGCTGAAAAATCTAAACCTCCTGAACACTTTCTGGGCTTTAGTACTTCCTGCTGCAGCAGATGGATATTTTATTTTTCTGTTAAAAGGATTTTTTGATTCTCTGCCCAAAGAACTCTTTGAAAGTGCTACTATTGATGGAGCCGGTGAATTCCGGATGTTCCGGCAGATCGCTCTTGCTCTCTCCAAACCGATCATGGCTGTTATAGCCTTGGGCGCTTTTAATGCTGCTTACAGGAATTTCATGTTCGCCTTTATCGTCTGCCAGGATAAAAGTATGTGGACAATGATGGTGCATATTTACCAGCTTATCCAGCGCAGCTCCCCAGCGGTGGGCTTTGCTGCCCTGGTGATCGCAGCTATCCCCACATTTTTAGTTTTCGTTTTCTTCCAGAATATGATTATCCGCGGTATTGTAGTACCAACAGAAAAATGATGTGATTTTTTTTATGGATTGTCTGGACTGGACACGCCCAGGCGTGTAAACTTCAGACTTGATGGGAATGTCTGTTGGATTGGGGATTCAGAAGAATGTGCGAATGAGCATTCGCATTTTCGTTATCTAGGAAATGTTCATTATTTAATAATAATCAAAACATACGGATGATCTCTACAGATTCGACTAACAACCTAATCCCGCAGAATCTGGATGAAGTTGCGTTACCACGCTGGAGTGTGGGAACGAGAGAGTCTTTAAGAATTCTGGACTTCATCAATTCTTTGCTGCAAAAGCAGGTTAAATCCGCATCCAATGCTCTTCGTTGCTACCATACAGATTTCGTCCTGCGAGAAATGGTAGGTTCATATCACAGTCTCTTCTCCCGCTCCGCCTTTGGAGAATGCAGGTTTACCAGAAAAATTCATTTACTGACTGTTTCACTGGATGGTATGGCGATTAACTTCAAATGACAAATCATTTTCATTCTTTCATTAAGCTGATTCTGACAAGTATTGAAGATGTATTTATCCAAAAGGGTGAATCCCGGATTGACAAAATTTATTCTGTTTCCACTTTGTATTTCAGACAAAGGGGGTAATCATGGATGAATATCTTAAACCTCTGATTGAAACTTATCATCAAAATTGCAATAGTGAACAGGCTGCTGCCATGTCACGATACATGCAGGATCTCTTCCCTTTTCTCGGGATTAAAACTCCCTTGCGAAGACAACTGCTAAAGCAATTCCTGCAGGAATACGGTATACCCTCGAGTGAATTTCTTCCTGAACTGGTTCAGCAGTTATGGGAACTTCCCGAGCGAGAATTCCAGTATAC
>JAFGMF010000137.1 GCA_016927675.1 Candidatus Cloacimonadota bacterium | reverse complement strand
CCCTTATTTTTAATGTGTGATCAGAGTGATATCAGGGCTCACACAGAAGTTTTCTCCAGGCTGGCAGATGGAATGCCAGCTTTGATCTTTCATGATTCCGTTCCTGGCGGAATAGGGCTTGCCGAAAAGATCTATGAAATTTTTCCCGAATTGTTGCGCGAAGGGCAGAAGGTGGTCTCAGGTTGTTCCTGTACAGACGGCTGCCCTGCCTGTGTCGGTCCAGTAGCCGAAAATGGTCTGGGAGCCCGCGAAAAAGTACGGCTTCTGCTCGAATATTTGAATGATCATAATGAAGGATAAAATCTTGTGGTTGATCTTGAAATAATTCTAAAATCGATTCTTCCGGAACGTAAGAGATCTATTGCTGATCTTCGGATCAAGGGAAAACAGATCAGTGAGCTGGTTAATGGAAGGTTTCTGGATCCCGGGGAAAAAATATTTTTCAGAGATGTGTCTTTTCCAGCTGAACAGATTCCGGGAGGAGAAGGACAGGATAACATCTCCTTTCCCGAGATTCTGATCAAATACTGCGGATTAGACAGGAATATTGACATTTCTGATCTTCTGTTCATCGACACGGAAACCACTGGTCTTGCCGGCGGTACCGGAACTTTTGCCTTTATGATCGGAACCGGTCATTTCGAACCTGAAACATTCACAGTACATCAATATTTTTTAACAGATCTAAGTGCTGAATCCTTATTGATCGGTTATCTGGAAAAAGAGATCGGAAATTTCCGCGGCTTCGTCAGTTTTAACGGAAAAAGTTATGACATCCCACTGCTTCAAACCAGGTTTATTATTAACCATAGTGATTTCAGACTTTCATCTCTTGATCATATTGATCTGCTTCACCTGTCTAGAAGGATCTGGGGCAGCAAACTGGAAAGCTGTAGTCTGCAGAATCTGGAAAAATTCGTTCTCCGAGAGAACCGGGATCATTCTCAGGATATCCCGGCTAACATGATCCCACAAGTCTATTTCCATTATCTTGATAACGGAGATGCTACCGAGATTATTCCTATTCTTTATCATAACCGTTACGATATTGTGAGTATGGTTTCCCTGCTTAAAAAGATTACTGCTATCCTGGAAAATCCTGCTCAAGAAATTGCCTCAGAAGTTGCCGAGCTGTCACGGATCGCCAAACTCTATGAGGATTGCCGTGAAGATATTACAGCTCAGAATCTTTACGAAGCCGTACTTACCGAACGAAGCGAACATTCCTTTTCCAGAAAAAGGTTGTCATTTTTATACAAAAAAAACGGGCAGATAGACAAGGCGTGTGAATGCTGGCAACAGGCAGTTACAGAAGATGAACTCTATGCCTGTGAAGAACTTGCCAAATTTGAAGAACACGTAAAGATGAACATTGCCAAAGCGCTTGAATGGACTCTGAAAGGGATAGAAATTCTGAATAAATCCTGTTTTCTCGATCATAAAAAACTGATGGAATTGACTAATAGAAGAGACCGATTGTCCGGGAAGTTAAATAGGAATGGCTGACAGGATCCGCTTGTCTGTCAGAAAACTCGTTGAATTCGTACTCAAAGAAGGTGATCTGGTTCTTGACAGTTTTTCCTCACCTTCGCGCCTTCTTGATGCCCAGAGAATGCACAGGAAATTACAGAAATCACGACCTGCCGGGTATCGTTCCGAGGTTGCCGTGTCTGCTGAAATTCCGGCAGGAACATATCTGCTGGAGATAAATGGCAGACTGGATGGGGTATATCAGGATTCTTCTGATACGGTAATTGAAGAGATTAAGACTACTCTGATTGATCCCGAACTGATTTTAACCCATGAAATACCTGTTCACTGGGCTCAGGCAAAGATCTATGCCTGTCTGTTTGCCAGGTCGGAGCAACTGTCGGAAATCCAGGTAGAATTAACATATGTAAACCTTGATACGGAAAAAACAGCATCACAAAGGTACAGTTTTTCCAGAATTGAGCTGGAAGCCTTTTTTGATGAGATAATTCTTCGTTTTCGTTCCTGGTCGGATCTTGTTGCTGCCTGGCAAAAGAAACGGGATGCCTCACTGCTCGCACTGGAATTTCCATTTCCTGCCTATAGACGAGGTCAGCGGGAATTGGCAGTAAACGTCTATCAACAGATAAGAGAGGAAGGTCAATTGCTGGTTTCCGCACCTACCGGGATAGGTAAAACGATCGCAGTGTTGTTCTCATCTTTAAAAGCAATGGGAAATTCTTATCTTAACCGGATCTTTTATCTTGCTGCCCGAACAACAGGCAAAGATATTGCAGTTTCAGCTTTAAAACAAATGCAAGGTAACGGATTGAAAATAAAATATCTGATCCTTACCGCCAAAGAAAAACTCTGCTTCATGCCATCAACTTCTTGTAATCCGGAAGACTGTATTTATGCCCGTGGTTATTACGAAAGGATCGATGATGCTTTGAAGAACCTGTTTGAACATGACGGATTGACCAGGGAAATTATAGAGGAAGTCAGCAGAAAATTCCAGGTATGTCCTTTTGAATTCTCACTTTATGCTTCATTGTGGGTTGATGTGATCATCTGCGATTATAACTATGTTTTTGACCCCCTGATCAGATTGAAACGTTTCTTCTCTGCTGATAATCAAGAACAGGATCCTGCTTATGTCTTGCTGGTGGACGAAGCTCATAATCTGGTCGATCGGGCGCGTGATATGTTTTCGGCTAGTCTAAGTAAAAGGACGATCCTGGAATTAAAAAAAAGAATAAAACCGTTACTTCCTGTAATAGACAAGTCTCTCAATGAACTGAACAGGGAGATGCTTAAAATCAGAAAAAATATACCTGACGAAACAGATTTCAAAGCTGAACAGCATTTACCGGAAACAATTATCCCCAAATTGCGAAAATTCATGACGGTAACTGAAAACTGGCTGGTTAAAAATATAAAAACCGATTTCCGGCAGGAGCTTCTGGACCTTTATTTTGAGATAAATGCCTTTATCAGAATTTCAGAGGGATTCGATGAACATTATCTAGCCTGTTACCGCAAAGAAAAGAGAGAATTTTTGATCAAACTTTTCTGTCTTAATCCTGCCAATAAATTGGCTCTGGTCCTTGATCAGGTTAAAGCGGCAATTTTCTTTTCTGCAACTCTTACGCCGGTATCTTATTTTAAAGAATTGTTCGGTTGCAGAGAAAATGCACCCGGTCTTATCCTGCAATCACCTTTTCCTGCGGAGAATCTGCTGGTGTTCAAAGCCGTGACGATCTCTACCCGTTATCGGCAGAGAATTGCAACAGGTGAAAGAATTGCCGAAATAATAAAAGTGTTCTGTGATCAAAAAATGGGTAATTATCTGATTTTTCTGCCATCCTATCAATACCTTGAGTTGATAAGAAGTTACTTTGATATATCTGCTGCAAAAACCGAGATAATATTTCAACAGCCAGGAATGACGGAATCTGCCAGATCTGAATTCATTGATCGGTTTTCTGCGGGTAATGATCAAACCCTGATCGGTTTTGCCGTGATGGGCGGAGTTTTCGGCGAAGGGATCGACCTTGTCGGAGATCGTCT
>JAFGMF010000136.1 GCA_016927675.1 Candidatus Cloacimonadota bacterium | reverse complement strand
CTTATTTTACTGATAAATTGACTTCCATAACCTTGGATACCATAAGCACCTGCTTTATCAAAAGGTTCACCTGTGTCTATATAACACTTGATTTCATTGGATGACAAGTTATTGAAAAGAACCTGAGAGCGGGTATAATTACTGGTGAGGTGATGTTTGTAGCTTATTGCTATTCCGGTGTAGACATAATGGCAACAACCAGAAAGACGGCGCAGATATTCGATAGCCTGGAATTTATCCTGTGGTTTTCCCAGGATCTCTCTCTGATGATATACGATAGTATCTGCAGCCACGATGATACAATCTGATGAAAATTGAGAGGCTACTTGAGCTGCCTTGTTCGCAGCATGGAGTTTTACAAGCTTGATCGGATTTTTCAGAGTATTAGTTTCATCAAGTTTTGGGGGAACTTGCAAAGCTTTGATGCCAACCAGATCAAAAATCTGTTTTCTTCTCGGTGAAGCTGAAGCCAGAATGATCTGTTTACCGTTGAGCAGAAAATGAATCATAATTTGTTTTTACCGTTGAAGATCTTGTCAACCAGATTAGTTTTGGAAACATGCTGTCTGATCAACATCAGATCCGGATGAAAATCAAGCTCTCCCCAGTCATTCTCCTGACACAAGGAGAAATGTACAGGATATCCTTTGTTGATGATCTCCTGAATAGCACTCAGATAAAAAACATTTAAATTTACCGGATTGCGAGCCATTTCTTCCAGTACAGTACGGTATATTTTTGGACCATGACCGCTGAATTTGATAATTCCGACCGATTCTCCGTTTGCCACTTCCGGTTCTATCTTCTTACTTACCTGTTGAATCAGCCCATCAGAATGGATAACCTTCATATCATCTTCATCATAATTATCTTTTTGATCTATTACCATGGTGATATTGTGTTTACTTCGCAGGAGGTTTTCAATCACTGTGGGTGTGAACATATCATCACCATTGATCGTGATAAAAGGCTGATCCATATAATATTTGGCCATCCAGACTGAAATCAGATTATTGGATAAATCAAAGAACGGATTATATACCGTGTTTAAATTGAAACGATTTGTGTACTCCTGAATCTTAGCTTCAATTTGCCCGGCTCGATAACCTACTATTATAACAATATCTTTGATATTATTTTCGGACAGGCTATGCAGTTGAGCTTCGAGAAGTGTGAGCCCATCTCCAACTTCAAGAAGACTTTTGGGTGTGTTCTTCGTTAACGGATAAAGTCTGGTACCTTTCCCGGCAGCAATGATTATCGCTCGCATATAAAATCCTTTTCAAGGTTTTGGCTAACAAACCAAGTCATAAAATAATAGCTTTAAAAGATGTCTACAAATTTTATAAAAAAGGATTAGAACTTGACAAGAAACAAAATTATAAAAAATTAATTTTTTTTTGAAAGTAATGATATCGAGCAAATCATTGCTCTGAGGCATCAAGCTCTCAGCATTATTTTCATGTCGTTGATTTGCAGATTATCTGTTTATTGCATAAACCTGACCTGAATTGATTTGTTCAGATCTAGGGTAAGAAGATAAAAATAGTCCGGAAGGTATTATGAGTAGCAAAGAGAGAAATAAAGAAACACTTAAAAAAATATCAGCTTATAATGCCAGATCTATCCGTGAATTCAAACGTTCACTCAAACATATCGTTTTCGATGAAACACTTACATTATATATTTTAAGGCCTATTGCTTTTATTTTTGTTAAACTTTTATATCCTACAAACATAACCCCGAATCAGGTTTCCCTGATGTCAATAATAGTCGGAATGTTGAGTGGATACTTCTTCTCTCTGGGAAATGCAACAGGATATTTTATTGCCGGAGCGCTCTATTTTTTCAGCCTTGTTCTGGATTGTGTAGATGGGATGATCGCCCGTTTGAAAAAGAATGGTACTCCGGTGGGACGGATCATCGACGGCTTTGCCGATTATATCGTCGGTATTTCGGTGTATATCGGTCTGGCAATAGGATTCAGCAAAGGAATAGTAAATATCGATTTCTGGCCTTATTCTCCTATGATCCTTCTGGTTATCGCGGCAATCAGCCATATCTTTCATGCCATGATCGTAGACTACTACCGGGTAGAATTCATGAGTCACGGCTTGGGCAAAGTTACTTCTGTCTGGGAAGAAAAACGCATATTCACTCAGGAAATGGAAAGAATTAAAAATATGCGTGGTAAATGGCTGGATAAAATATTGATCGCTGTCTATCTTGGTTATTCCCATCTGCAGATATTTCGACTGAATGAACAGGAAGAATTTGACCGCAAAGCCTATTTCAAATCGAATAAACTGATGATTTTACTCTGGTTCTGGATCGGTCCTACAGCTCATGTCTTCGTCCTGATCCTGTCCGCTATCCTTTTCCGACCGATCATCTATTTCGTCTTCACAATCGGTCTGGCAAATATCTACATGCTTGTTCTGTGGATAATACAAGTGAAGATCAAGCAAAGACTAAGAAAGATCCAGAAAAAATAAACAACTCAATCTTACCCGGAATATATTCTGACTCTGATTTTCGACAATTTGATAATGTTTTAACTAATGACTTTTTTACGATAACCTCAATCAGATGATAAGATTCATGTTTGTCCAGTTTATCCTGGAATGGAAGAATTATTGCGAGCTGAAGTAATCTTCTCTGCCATAACAGCTGGCTGAAGTGT
>JAFGMF010000135.1 GCA_016927675.1 Candidatus Cloacimonadota bacterium | reverse complement strand
CTGTTGAGGAACTCCCGGCTTTGTCACTCCTGCTAATTCGGAAGTCCCTGCCAGGTAAACCTGCCGAGGAACTCCCGGAACTCCTGGCTTTGTTTGATAAAAAAAAGGGAGAGATCAAGATCTCTCCCAAGGAAAACTATTATATCTGAATCTATTTCAGAAAGTCCTCTTGAGTCTTTCTGAAATTATCAAGCAGATATTCAAAAACAACATACAGATAATCTGTCTGATCATTTTTCTGTAACAGATATTTACCGTCTTCATAATCGGCAAAACGGAAATGATACTGGTCGCCATTGAAATATTCGATATTCAATTGCAGCACGGGATTTTCCAGAGCATCTTTGTATTCTTCGTAAACTCCATCCGCAAATGTGGATGTACGCATTTTGCTGGCATTGGTGAGAATGGATTTCAAGGCTGCATTACTATCCTGAACAAATATAACCTGATCATCCTGTTGATACTGCCAGAGACTGTCAGTCGGGGTTAGTTGATAACTCACATCTTCATAACTTACGGTGATCCGGGCGAGATCCTCCTGGGTATATTCCAGAATCTCTTTCTTTCGCCAGGATGAAACATCTGGATTAAGACTGTGACTGATATTTTCGTAGAGCTGATAGATTTTGTTATCGTTCACCCGACGTCCATAAGCATAATGATAATTACTGCTTTTGGCGATCAGAGCTTCATGCAGAATTTTACCCTGTTTATCTGATATTCGTACCAGAGTAGCCATGCTGTCTTCTAAACTATAGGTGACCAGAGAAGCTTCCGATTCTGAGACCGGGATATTGGATGTTTCGACCTTAAGCACTTTGGAGAATAACTCTGTTATTTTTCTGGTTTCGGGTGGATATTTTACCGGATAAGTTATCATCCACTGATCATCCTGCTTTTCAATTCTGAGAGTGTCATCTTTGGCAATGATTTCCACAACAGCCACTCGAACGGAATCAACCGGGAAAAAACGGATCCTTTTCTCAGTCTTATCATTCGACCTGATAATGATAAAGGCTATAACAAGAATTATCAGGATCAATATGGGCATGTAATTTTTTTTATTCATATAGATCTCCAATTATTTTTCTTTTTTTCAGTTCAGAGCGATAACGGAGAATACCAAACACGATCATCAGGATCGCCGGCAGCAGAATATTCAACCATTTAACTGTTTTACGAACAGGATTGCTTAATTCCTTCAACGGTTTGAATTCTGTCTCCCGTGATCTGATCTCGATCAGAGTGCTTTCAGAAGCCATATAGTCTGTTGCATTCAATACGAAATCGAGATTACCCTTGATCCCGGCGGCACCTGCATCTTCAATGAATTCCCGGTCCGGAACCAGCAGAATGCTTGCGGAACTCGTTTCCTGAACAGCTTCGGGATAGGTTTCCTGATCACCGAAAAAACTGCGGAATGTTCCGGTATAAATACCTGCAAGAACTTTAGGTCCATCCAAGAACATTTTCTTCAGATCCTGATTCATATATTGATTCACATTAATATTGAAACGCGGAGCCAAAGCCTCTCCGGAATACTGCGTTGAATAGAAAAGTGGTTCAAAATCAAGATCTTCCCGGGTTCGGGTTGTATCGATCTCAGAAGCAAAGATCATCTGGATCTGATCCAGATTTTTCACGATCAGATTTTCACTGTTCACATTGCTAACAATCGGGAAGAAAGGATAGTTTACCGGTGTTGCTATTCTGAAAATTCCCTGCATTCGTTGAATTTGAACCTGACCGCATTGGGCATCGGCTACCAGATTGTTCTTTATTCTGATTCCATAATGCCGGAAAAGGTCAAAGATGTTGGAATTGATCAGACTGGCAGATTGAGTCTGAATATCGGTATCCACCCTGTCCTGGAAAAAGATCACATTTCCGCCCTTCATGATATATTGATCAAGGTTATACAATTGTTCCGTGCTCAACGAATCCTTGATCCCGCAGAAGAATAATACGGATGTACCAGGATCTATTTCCATGCTGAGATCAACTTCGTTCAGTTCATAACTTTCCATAAGCATCTGCCTTACGGTTCCAAACTGTTCGTTGCCCGGCATGTTGGGATTCTGCGGAATTACCTGTCCCTCGTCGGGGGCAAAGAAGGCAAGCTTCTTCAGACCCTGTGCACTGATCCTCTTGATCGTACTGGTAATATCATATTCCAGTCCGCGCGTATTCTGGATCAATGGAATTGACTCAATCTTATCCTGATAAAGAAATGCCAGCCCCATATAGACTTCTCTGATCTCGAGTTTATCATTTTCAACAACTCTCATCGACACAGGTGAAATCTGATTTTTCTGGGCTTCCTGCTTCAAAGTCTCTTCATTGGCAGGATCGATAAACTCAAATCTCAGCCTGCCCCGGGAATAAGCCTGATATTCAGACAGCATATCCTGTGTATAACGCCGGGCATCAGCATATTCGCCAGGCAGGTTTTTGGAGAAATATGCTTTTATCACTAACCGATCATCCAATTCCCGCACAGTATTCTTACTGGCTTTGGACAGGGAATAGACCTTGCCCTTGGATAGATCGATCCTCGTAAAAACAGACAGGGAGACAAGATTAAGAAAGATCAGAATTGCCACAAATACGATCATGTTGAACAAGATTGTTTTATTTTTCATTGTTCTGCCCCCTATTTCCATTTTCTCGTCTGAAGATTAATTATCGATAACTTCAGGAAAAGCAGGATCAATGAGAGGAAATAGATCAGGTTCCTGGTATCGATAACACCTCTGGATAAATTAGAGAAGTGGTATCCTATGCTCAGATATTGAAATAATCCAGCGATCGAACTGGGCAATAGGAACAGCGTGTATTCCAGGATAAAGAGAAAGAAAATGATGAAAAAACTGATTATGAAGGAAACTATCTGATTAGCCGTCAGACTCGACGTGAAAATCCCGATAGCACTGTAAACTGCCCCCAGCATGATCAATCCGAGATATCCGCAGAAAATCGCTCCAAAATCAATATTTGTACCCAAAATCAGGATCGTCAGAAAATGGATCAAAGTAAATACAAGCCCCGTAACAATCAGCCCAAGAGAAGCCCAGAATTTACCCAGAATGATCTCTTTATCCTGAAGAGGAAATGTTGCCAGTAACTCAATCGTCCCACTGTTCTTCTCCCGGGAGATCAAGCCCATCGATATGGCCGGAACAAAAAAAAGATATATTATCGGGACTATCCCGAACAGAGAACGTAACTCAGCCTGGTTATTCAGAAACAATGGACTGGAGAAAAACCAGCCACAGATCAGCAGAAAAACCACCAGAATAATATAAGCAGAGGGAGAGTTGAAATAACTTCTGAGTTCTTTCTTGGCTATGATTGAAGTCTGATTCATTATTCACCTCCTTCTTCTATGGTCAAATTGCGGAAGACAGCTTCCAGACTGATCTTGTCTCGATGCATTTCCAGCAGGACCCAGTTCCTGCTCTTGATGTATTGATAAATCTCTGCCCTGATATCTGCATCGGTGCTGAATTCAACAACTACTTCAAAAACATCATTCCCGATAGGTGTAACGGATAACAGCTTAATATCTTTTATTTCATCCGCAAGACTGTTCAATTCTGATTCAGGAGCCTGTAATTCCATGATCAGCTTTGTCTTACCCTTGAAACTGGATTTAAGTTCCTCAGTTGAACCATCGGCTACAATTTTACCCTTATTGATGATCACAATCCGATCACAGACAGCCTGTACTTCCTGAAGAATATGGCTGGAAATAATCAACGTCTTCTCCCTGCCAAGCTCTTTGATCAAACCCCTGATCTCAGCTATCTGATTGGGATCAAGCCCGGAAGTAGGCTCATCAAGGATCAATATCTTCGGATCATGAATGATCGCCTGGGCGATTCCAACTCTCTGACGATAACCCTTTGATAAAGTATGGATCGGCTTGTGGACAACTCCATGTAATCCGCATCTGATAATCACTTCCTTCAAACGCTTTTTGAAATCACCTATCTCCCTGATCCGGGCAACAAACTCCAGATAATCATACACCGTCATTTCTGTGTACAGGGGATTGTTCTCGGGAAGATAACCGATCATCTGCCTGATCTGCCGGGAATGCTCGATAACATTGTAATCTTCGACGTGAATGTTACCTTCGGTCGGCGCCAGAAAACAGGTTATGACCTTCAGAGTGGTTGATTTTCCAGCTCCATTCGGACCCAGAAATCCAAGGATCTCCCCTTCCTTGATTTCAAAATTGATATGATCAACCGCTCTTAAACTGCCATAATCCTTTACAAGATTCTGTAGCTGAATCATACAATTTCTCCTTCCTATCTTTTTTTGCTGTAATACATTGTACCTGAAAAAAAATCTAACTCATCTTGTCAAGGACAAATCAGCAGTCAAATGATTAAATTGCTAAAATCGGTTACTCCGTCTCTTAAGATGATTATCATTGCAAATCATTGATATTATTTGCCATTATCAAGGATTTTAATTACTGTAATTTCACAAAATTAAATCAGTAATTAATTGAAATCAAATTCTACCTTATCGGGCAGATCGGGTTCGGTAAGAGAAATGGTGTCTCCCACAGAAAGACCCTCTATTATCTCCACTTCCTGGAAATTATTTATCCCGGTTTTGATTATGACCGGACCGGAAATGGTATCCTGTGATACTTTATAGACTATATCGTTGCCGTCATCATTACTGAAAATAGCTCTGATCGGCAGAACGACAATATCTTTCTTCCTTTCTCCGATTATAGTGATATTAGCTGTCATACCGGGACGCAATTTTTCATCGACTTCATCGATTTCAATCTCGATTGGAAAAGCTTTGATATTATTATAATCCTGAGCCATGGCGGCGATTTTGGTGATTCGGCCGGAATAATCAAGGTATGGATAGGCATCAACCTGGATTTGGACTTTCTGATCTTTTCTGATCTTGGCAATATCAATTTCATTTATTCTGGATTTTACGACCATTCGTTCCAGGTCGGCTAATTTGAGGATAACGGTACCTTCCGAAAAGGAACTTGTGCTGGCAACGACCATTTCTCCCTCTTCCACCAGAATTTGGATCACCGTTCCGGTAGCAGTGGAAACAACATTGCTGATATTTCCTTCGGTATCGATCTCCTTGATCAACTCGTACTGCTGCAGTGCGGCGTTATAATTGATTTCAGCTTCAGACAGAGCATCTGCGGATGAATCCAGATCGAGCTTTGATACATAGTTGTCTTTATACAATTTCTGTTTATCCTGATAATTTCTGCGTGCATTTGCCAGACGGATCTCAGCCAGTTCCAAATTACTCTTTACCCTCGAGATCGTTTCAGCCTGATTGTAATCGGGTTCTATCTGGGCAATGATATCATTTTTCTGGATAAAATCGCCTTCTTCGACCAGAAATTGCAATACTTTACCGCTGACTTTTGATTTGATGTCCAATTCCTTGATCGGTTGGATTTCCCCGGTTTCTTCAAGTTTTACGGTAATTTCTCCGGTCGTTACGATCATGGTTTTAAGATCGAGTTTATCTCCAGGCGTTTTATTTGTTTTTACCGTACAGGAAAGCATGATCAATCCTGCTGACAAAAGTATTAATGGGTATAATTTCTTCATTCCGACTCCAGTTTATTTATATTCGACAGTTTT
>JAFGMF010000015.1 GCA_016927675.1 Candidatus Cloacimonadota bacterium | reverse complement strand
TCTATCTCCAACCTTGGTTTGATAGACGTAGATGTAACAGGAGACCAAAGAACCGGAGGTCTGGTAGGATACTCTAATGGTACAAATATTTCCAACTGCTACTGCTCAGGAACTGTTATCGGAGATCTTAGAACCGGAGGTCTGGTAGGATCCTCCATTAATGGTACAATTATTTCCGACTGCTACTGCTCAGGAACTGTTACCGGAAATGGTTATACAGGTGGGTTCGTGGGTCAGAGTTATAACGGTCCGACGATTTCTCGCTCTTACAGCACGGGAACTGTTACAAGCAACGGCAGCTACACCGGTGGTTTCGTAGGTCACAATTATAATGATACGGGACACACATCGACCATCTCAAATTGTTACAGCAGAAGTACTGTAAATGGCAACAATAATAGTGATACCGGCGGACTGGTCGGCAGGAATTATGGAATGATTTCCAAGTGCTACAGTACTGGCAGTGTAAGTGGAGGTAGCGATACCGGCGGCTTGGTTGGGGATAATTCTGGAGGTACTGAAGATTCATTCTGGGATACAGTAACATCAAATCAAAATTCTTCGGATGGTGGAACTGGTAAAACCACCGATGAAATGACCACCGACGCTCATTCACTTCCTAATTTTTATACAGATGCCAGCTGGGATTTCAGGGGTGAGGTAACAAATGGCACAGACGACACCTGGAATATTGGTAACAATAAGAACGATGGCTATCCCTATCTCGATTGGCAGTATCCCGACGATCCACCTCTTCCGGTCACGCTGTCATCTTTTACGGTAACACTGCAGAATTCAATACCTCTGTTACAATGGACTACCCAGAGCGAAAATGATAATCTGGGCTGGAATGTATACCGCTCCACTTCCCAGAACCTGGATCAGGCTTATCAGATAAATTCGGAGATGATCTCTGGCGGCGGGAATTCAACAGAACCAAGGGATTATCTGTTTGAGGACGAATATGACCCTCAGCCAGGGATGACATACTGGTATTGGCTGGAAAGCGTTAGCTTCAGTGGGGATAGTGATTTTTACAACCCGATATCAATTTATATCCTTGAAGATTCAGAAGATCCTGATCTGCCACCAGTACCACAGTATTTTGGTCTTTATCAGAATTATCCGAATCCTTTTAATCCAACAACCATCATCAGTTTTGCCCTGGAAGAAGCTGGGAATTGCGAACTGACGATATACGACATCAAAGGCAGAGAAGTGAAAACCCTTTTCAAGGGAGAAATCGAAGCAAATTTAATTTACAACATTATCTGGGATGGTAAGGATGATAATAACGAAGATGTTGCTTCAGGAATTTACTACTATAGCATTAAAACAGGTAAGATCCAACAGATAAGGAAGATGATATTGGCGAAATAGTTCCATGATAATACACTTCCGAAGTTGATTACAGCTTCGGAAGTTTTTTTTTATCCAATCTTTTTCATATTATTCAAGTTTAGGAAAGAATATCTTATCTCCCGTTATAAAAACCTGAAAGGATTTTAAGGAAGATGCTTCAGGTAGTTTCAGTGCTGTAAGTAGGACTTCGTCTGCATCCGAATTAAGGAATTTTATCTTGCTGAAGCAGCCCAGTAGGTTTACGCAGCGAGGAAATCAGGATTACTGAATTTAAAGCCTTTCAGTTTTGGGAGATAGAACGGTTTATTCAAATAAAAATCTGATTGAAAGAAGCAAAAATAATTCACAATTCAATATAAAAAAAAGTTCTTGATATATTCTGGAAACAATTATCTATAAAAAATTATCTGACTTTCAAACCAGTGATGAGCTCTGAAATGATCACCTTCGCTACTGTTCAGATACTGATCCGGCAGATATTCCAGGTTAAGAGTATCACCAGGAACAATATTATCGAGCTCTATCAGCCAAGGCATAACAATGCTGCCAGGTGCCCAGCCGGCTCTGTCGAATTTCCAGGTTCCTCCCTGAGGTCGACAGGGATTCAGGTAGCAGTCTGTTTTCCAGAGAAGGTTTTCATATCTCCGGTCATTGATCAGCACAGTTCTTCCGGCCAGCATGAATTCACCGGCATTCAAATCGTTTGGATACATGCCATGACCAGTAACGACTATTCTCAAACGGGCAGAAGATGTCTGTTCCGGGATCCGGATATTTTGCGCAGGAAGATTTTCCGTCAGTGGATTTTCAGGATTACCGTATTCATGAAAACCGTTCCAGATGTTTCTGATTGCGATTGGTTTTCTGATCGGAGAGCCATGATAGAACTCGAAATCAATATCTGTGACCCACCCTTTCTGCATCATAGGATCCTCTTCTTTCTTCATCCAGGTGTCAACATGCAGATCAAGTTGTTTTCTTCCTTTAAAAAGCGGTAGAAAATCTGTCACATCTACCTTCCAGACATAACCCCGTCCATACGGTGTGATAAACCGGCAGAGTTCATAACGGGTTGAACCCTCATTAAGATAAACAGCTCCGCCCTTGTCCCAGGGATCATATCCGCCGGGCATTTCTCCCAGTGAGAGATTCATGATCACTCGTCCGAAATCAGAATTTTCACGGGGAAATTCTACCTGATGGCTGGAATCACGGGTATCGATAAAGATAGGCTGATCTACAACGGCATTTATCAGTATTGGTTTTTGTGGAGGATCCGCAGGTTCGATCAGATTTATCCGGATATCATCCAGGTAAACCGTTGTTGTCAATTCGGATGTCTGAGCTCCAGCTGAGAGTCGGAAAGGATATGTTTGCATTCCGGGGATAAAATAGCGATCAAATACTTGATTATCATCTATCAGGAGGGAAATTTCTGCTCCGCCAACCAGATATTCGATCCTGAGTAGGTATTGAAGGAAATCATCTTCTCCCGCCGGATCAGCTCTGAATTCAAAGGGAGAGATGACTTTCACTATTTCCTGATCATCCCAGTGCAGAGAAATTTCCCGTTGAGGACGGTCGTAAAAATTACCAAATTCATCAAACCAGTGACTGGTTGGAGGATTATAAATATCGAAACCAAGGCAGAATGATCTATCGAATGCTGGTTCCTGCCATTTTGCCATGTTCAATGCCAGTGAATCATCAGTGAAAATATCCGTGTTGATCAGTGCTATTCCGCAACCTTCAGCTCCGCGAGTGATATACATCCTGAAATCAATTTCCCAGATTCGATGTATTCCCTGTTCATCCACCGGGAAAATAACATGGTTCTGCTGATTTTTCTCTCTTCCTCCATCAATCAGCTTCAGAAATCCATTATCTATTGAAGGACCAGATCCGTTTCCATTTCCTCTCAGGATAATCTCATCATTTTGGGTTTCAAAATCAAATATAACTGCCCCAAGTTTAAAATTGAATATCAACAGAATAATCAACCCTAGTTTAATTTTTTCATTATGATATTTTAACATTTTCATCATGATTATCCTTAATATCTTTTATTTATGGAAATTTACCTGCATTTCAGCCAATAATTTTTTATGATATTGTAATCTGTGGAGAAAAGAGGAATAATCTTTTACCGCCGGCTCCGACCAGGCAGCTTCAGCCAGTGCACAAGTCCGCGGATAAGCCATGTACTCTGCCTGCTTTGGAGTGGCTATGAATTCCGTCCAGAGATTAGCCTGGATCCCGAGGATAAGTTTTTTTTGTGAAGCTGTCATGTTCACTGTTTCCGGATTATAATCATATACCTGTTCGAGAGTAGTAACCCCGAAAGCGCCCGGTTCATTTGCAGCATCAGTCTGATGCCAGTCAAAATATAATTTCCGGTTTGGACATAGGATTACCCGATTACCTCTGCTTACTGCTTGTTCAGCTGCCGAGATGCCGTCATTCTGCCAGCACATGATAATCGTTTCTGATGGTATCGTGCTTTCGAAGATTTCATCCCAACCCAGATATTGCTTATCATTTTCTTTCAGAAAATTTCCTATTTGCCTGAGAAAATAACTCTGCAGTTGAACTTCATCCTTCAAATGCTCTGTATTTATCCTGAGCTGACAATCTTCACATTCATGCCATCTTGACCGGTCAACTTCATCACCGCCCAGATGGATCCAGGGTGACGGGAAAAGTTCGATGACTTCGGCGAGGATATTTTGCAGGAAATGAAAAGTCTCTTCTTTACCAGCACAGAAAATATCGCAATTTGGCCAGTATCCTCCCGGGGCGACTGTCAGCTTTTTACCGGTGCAGGAAAACTGCGGATAGGCGGCAAAAACTTCCCGGGAATGACCCGGCATTTCAATCTCAGGAATTATCTCAATGTTTCTTTCAGCCGCATGGCAAACAATCTCTCTGACATCTTCCTGAGAATAAAATCCCCCATATTTTCTTTTGCTCTTTCCCTGGTGAAGATCTCTTTCTCTCCAGGGATAATCTTCCAGATCTTCCCGCCAGGAGGAAATTTCAGTCAGACCGGGATATTTTTTTATTTCTAGACGCCAGCCGTTATCATCTGTTAAATGCCAGTGAAAACGATTCAACTTATGCAGTGCCATCAGATCGAGATATTTTTTGATAAATTCTACCTTGAAAAAATGACGGCTCACGTCCAGATGCAATCCGCGCCATTCGAACCTGGGATAATCTATGATTTCCAGGTTTGGCATAGTATGTTTAAAATGGGAAAGCAATTGTAAAAGCGTAATACATCCTGCAAATAAACCTTTATCAGATGGTGATGTAATGAATATTTTGCCATTGTCGATCAGAAGTTTGTAAGCTTCCTCTTTAGGAGAAATATCTTTGTAGATCCGAAGTATTATCCTGGTAATATTTTGCTGGCTTTTGCTGCTTGTGAATCTGCTGTTTGGACGCAATAGTACAAGCTGTTCTTTGAAAAAGTCCACTCCGGGGATGCCGGGTGGAGAGGTTAGATCAAATTCTGCAGATAAGGCGAACTTACCTGATCCAAAACGAACAAGAGCGGGATAAGGGATCAGGGGCAGGATGGGATCATCTTTTTTCATGTATTAGAACCTTTTTTCTTCGATTTCAGTCTTGTTTAAATTCTCTGCTTGAACAGACAACGAGTTATGTCCGCGGAAGGAGATATCTGGTAATCCAACGAGACCGTTGGAATGAGGACTGGTATGGGAAAAGGTTTTCGGTTCAATCATACCCCTTTTAAAAAATAATGTTTCATGGATATTTCAAGTAATCTTTTCTGAACAAATAATCCTGCCTGAATCTGTCAAGTAAAGGGGAAAAAATAAAATAATTGACTTATAATTGTATGATTTTAGATATTCAAATAATGCAAATTTGTTAAAATATCTATGGATATTCATTAAGATAAATGTTCTGGATATGACAGGATGAGTCGAAAAAAGAGGGGGGAGGATTATGAAAAGAGCTTTGTTATTTTCAATTATTATTTCCGTCTTTCTTATTCCACAATCTGTTCATGCTCAAAATATGGCAGGGCAGAGTCATTTTGGTTTGCATTTGAGTGGGATTCAGATGATGGGTGGTGATGAATCCAGCCAGTTTAAAACCTGGGGTGGGTTTAATTTCGGTCATTTATTCACCGACAGATTCGGTCTGGATTTTTCACTCAGTGCCGGTTGGACGAGACCCGGCGAGGATGAAGATAATATTTCATATCGAACTTATCTTTATCCATTCAGTGTTAGTGCCCGTTATTATCTGAAGGAAGATTCAAGATTATCACCGTATCTTACGGCTGGATTGGGGGTTCTTTTCTGGGGATTACGGGATGTTACGGATGAAGATGATACGTTATTACCCTTCAATCCTGAAGGCAGCATCATCGGTGATTCGGTTAACCGGGAATCTTTCGCTCTGCTGGGGATAGGAGCTCAATATTATCTGTCTGACGCCATATCCCTTGATCTGGGCTTGCGTTATAACTATCTGATCGAACACGAAACAGACCTTTCAGGCTATGGTGATGAACATTCCGGGATCATTGAAGCACGATTAGGTATTAACTTCATCTTCACCTGCAAACAGGATTCTGAGGTAAAGAAAGCTGTTGTTCAGGTAATTCCCGAACTTCCAGTTGTTACTCCTGTAGAAGTTGCTGAACCTGTGAAAGTTGTCGAAGTTGTAGAAGAGCCGGAACCAGTTGTTGAGGAAGAAATTATCCTTGAAGTGGTTGAGGAAAGCCCGGTCAAGGAAGCGGAGCTGGTTTTTGAAGAGAAAGCACC
>JAFGMF010000014.1 GCA_016927675.1 Candidatus Cloacimonadota bacterium | reverse complement strand
GATGATGAATTAATCCAGAAAATGGAGGAGTTACAGTCTGAAATCGACAAAAACGGATTAAGTGAAGATCTGCAGAACAGTAAAAAAAATCTTGAGCAGAATAATCCTTCGGCAGCACAGCAAAACCAGTGTGATGCAGCCAGTAAAATGGCTTCAATGACCGGGAAACTAGATGAAATGATGCAGATGATGTCTTCCGGATCAATGATGGAAATGGGCGATATGCTGGAAAAGACCATCAGTAGACTTCTGCTGTTTTCTCGAGATCATGAGAAGTCAACAGCCGAATATTTCGGAGATCCATTTGAAATTCTGCCTGCTCAGATAGCAATTTTTGAGGGATTGAATCTCAGTCTTAGAGAATTATACAGCATTCCCATGATCGCCCTGGTTATCGGTCCCAAATTTATCTATGATGCAAATTATACTAATTCCGTTTACCGGGAACTTTTCCAACATATCAACGATGCCGGAAGTCATAAAGTCAAACCCCTGCTGGATGATGCCCAGAAAGGATTGAATATCATGATTTTCGATCTGCTCCAGGCTAAAAATAACATGCAGAGCGGTGGCGGTGGAGGAATGCAGTCACTGATGAAAGCTCTGCAACAGATGGGGCAGCAGCAGATGCTGATCAGTATGATGACTCAGCAGATGTTCATGCAGATGGGACAGGATGGGAAACTGGATCGGGATATGATGGCTCAGGCCCAACGTCTTGCCAGAGATGAAGAAAGGCTGGCAGAGAATCTGAAAAGACTTCTCCAGAATGATCCCGATGCGCAGAAGCAGACATCGACCCTGAATAAGATCATCGAAGATCTGGAATCGATCTCAAGAAACTTGAAAAGGGGCAATATCAATCAGGATCTGATCGATCAGCAGGAAAGAATTCTTTCTCGTCTGCTTGATGCTCAGAAATCCATTCATAAAAGAGAGTTTTCCAAAAAAAGAAAGGCAGAGCAGAGTGAGATAGATATCTGGGAACTTCCGGAAGATATAAAATTAAGGTTTGACAAATTGCGTCAGAAAGCTCTGTTAAAGGAAGATTATAAAAAATACTCGAAAGAGTATCAGGCTTTGATCAAAGAGTATCTTAAAATACTCAATGAAAAAGCTAGTATCGGTAATCCTGAAAATTGATTAAATTTTTGTATCAATGAATAACAAAAAATTAGGAGAGAACCATGGTTGAAAGAGAGCACTGGTCTAGCAGAAAGGCTTTTATTCTCGCTGCAATCGGGTCAGCTATTGGGCTGGGTAATATCTGGCGGTTTCCTTTTAAATGTTATGAAAATGGCGGAGGCGCATTTCTCGTTGCTTATCTGGTTGCAATGTTGACTGCCGGTATCCCGATCCTGATCCTTGAATTGTCTCTGGGGCATAGATTCAAGCTGGCAGCACCACTGGCTTTTGCCAAGATCAAGAAGAAATTTGAATGGATTGGCTGGTGGGCAGTTCTTGTTGCTTTCATGATAACAACTTATTATGCCGTTGTTATGGCTTGGGGGCTTAATTACACTGTTTTCTCGATTTCTCAGAGTTGGGGTGTAAATACAGCTGATTTCTTTTATCAAGATTTTCTCGGGCTTACTCAAGGCCCTTTTGAATTGGGTGGTGTGAGAATTCCAATTCTGCTGAGTCTGATAATCGGCTGGATCCTGATCGTCGGGTCTATCTGGAAAGGAGCAAAAACAGTTTCAAAAGTAGTCTATTTAACGGTTTTTCTTCCCTGGATCCTGCTGATCGTATTCGTCATCAGAGGATTGACATTACCCGGATCAATGCATGGTGTTGTCTTCTATCTGCAACCTCATTTTGAAAAATTACTGGCTCCGGGGGTCTGGATTGCAGCCTATGGCCAGGTATTTTATTCTCTCTCAATCGGATTTGGGATCATGATAGCCTATGCCAGTTTTCTACCCAAAGATGCAGATATCGTCAACAGTTCATTGATCATTGCACTCAGTGATGGGGCAACGGCTTTCATCGGTGGATTTGCAGTTTTCGGAGCTCTCGGTTATTATGCCCAGATGACCGGGCAGGCAGTTACGGCTGTTCTCAAAGGAGGACCCGGTCTGGCTTTTGTAACTTATCCGGAAATCATCAATAATCTTCCCTTGCCCAAAATATTCGGTTTTCTTTTCTTTTTAATGCTCTTGACTCTTGCTGTCGATTCAGCTTTTTCTCTTGTGGAAGCAGTTGCATCTTCTGTAAGAGATAAATTCAACTGGAGTCATGCAAAATCAAATCTTACCGTGTCACTTGTTGCTTTTTTCATAGGTGTTCTGATAACTACTGGAGCAGGGCTTTACTGGCTTGATATAATGGATAAATGGCTGGAAGTGTTCGGATTATCCGCAGTCGTTCTGGTAGAATGTATTGTCCTGAGCTGGTTTTTCAAGCTTGAAAAACTCAGAAAATATTGCAATGCTTATTCGGAAGTTAAAGTAGGTGTCTGGTGGACTGCCATTATAAAGTATTTCGTACCTTTGATCATTTCTGCGTTGATCGTTACCGAAACAGTCAATTTACTGATCGGTGGTTATGGCGGTTATCCACCTGAGGCACTTTTTATGGCCGGTTGGAGATTAGTAATTCTTCTGCCGGTTTTGTCTGTTATTCTGGCAAATATGAGAACAAAAGGTGAAATTTCCGGAGAGGATATAATAATTCCCAGATCGGATTTCAAGGGTCAGATCGGATATGACAGGTTGAATCGTTATATAAAAGCCCTGGCGCTGCTGGGAATAATCTTGATAATTCTGATCGATTTAAGCAGTTTTATCCCGATCTTAAACTGGGTAATTACCATATCAATAGGAATTTATATTTTTCTGGCCTTGATCGGTGGAGCTGTTTATTTTACTGTGATCTCATTAAAAGATGAACCAGAAAGACTTAAATGGGCAAAAGAAAACCTTCCGGGGAATGAATGAAGTTAATTAACATTTGTTTAATTGTTTTTGCAGTCATTGCTGCAGTGAATGCTCAGTTCGATGAAAAGGAATTTCAGCTGAAAAGAGCACAGAATTATATCTTTCAACGTGAATATACGAAGGCAAATGAAATATATCAGGAGCTTCTGGAGCAATTTCCGGAAGATCATGAAATTGCTGCTCGGTTGATCACGAATTTGATCAGAATATCAGAATTGGACAAAGCTGAACAGATTCTGGAAAAATATAAGAAAATTTTTCCTGATCTACAATTTGTAACAACCAGCATTGTCCTTTATACTGCTCTGGGTGATCCGGAAACAGCAGGCAAGATTGCCAGTGATTATATCGAGAAGAATCCGGGAAAAATTGCTGCTTACCGTGAAATCTCCGTTGCCTTCGAAAAAGTTAGAAATTATGAAAAATCAATTGAAGTTATGCTGAAAGCACGTAAATCGGCGCGGGATGATTATCTTTATACAAGGGAACTGGCACTTGCTTATGAAATGATAGAAGATTTATCTAATTCAAGTAAGGAATATCTGAAACATCTTGAATATAACCAGAGCTATTTCCATTTCGTCTTCAGCAGAATGAAAAAAATCCTGGCTGTGAGTCCAGTGCAGATCGAGAATATCAGAAATTATACACAGAATTCAGATAATGAATCAATTCTGGAATT
>JAFGMF010000134.1 GCA_016927675.1 Candidatus Cloacimonadota bacterium | reverse complement strand
TGATAAGAAAGATCGGCAATTTGAATACCAGCATAAATAGCCAGCAGAGTACAGGCAGCAGCAGCAAAACCTTTGACTGAAAGCAGATTGAATCCTTTAGAAAAAGTGATATTGTCTCCGCGGGTTTTTTTTATTAACTGAGTTATTATGTCATCAGCTGGTTTTTGTTCACGAAATTCTTTCATAAATTGGTCAAGTTGCAGCAGTTGATTTATTTCTTGCTGACAGAGAGTGCAATTGAGCAGATGTTTTTGAACCTGCTGATACTCATGCTGGTTCAATTCTTTCAGCACAAATCTTTGTAACTTATTAGAAAAACGGCAATTCTTTTTCATTTTAAATTTCCTACATTCTGTAAGACAACATTATAGCTGTCATCCTGCAAAATAATTTTCTTCAATCTTTTCTTTGCTCTGATCAATCTCGAATCTACAGCTTTGGAACTGATCTCCAAAACTTCTGCCATCTGAGCATAACTCATTTTCTGATAAAACTGCAATTCCAGGATCAAAGCATCCTTTGGTTTCAATCTGGAAAAAGCTTTCCTGATCAATTCATTTTTGATTTCACTAATTTTCTGATCGTTTATTCCAGGATTAAATTCTGTACTACTCAAATCAGGATAAGAGATCTCAACATTTTTAATCCTTTTTGTCTTTTTAATTCGATTTATAGCTTTATTGTGAGCGATTCGATAAAGATAAGAAAGATGAGCATTGGTTTTAATCCGTGAAAAATTATGATAAAATGCCATAAATGTTTCCTGAAGAATATCTTCTGCATCTTCTCTGTGTCTCAGTATCTTTAGAAGATAATTGAATATCCGGTTTTTCTCCGTTTCAAGTATTTCTTCGAAAATCTGCTGCTCCATCCAAACATCACTTTACTGATTTATTTTTTTCTCATTCACGATTTCTGTCAGGAATGATGATCCGCTAGAAGTTCTGCTGCCGAAAGTTGTATCTTTAATCATTGCATGACGATATTTAGTTAGCCACTACTTCAACTTTCATTCTGTCCGGATCTTCAAAATAGACAGCATAATGATTCTCACCACCGGCATAAGGATGAAGTTCTTGATAAAGGATCTTCATGTTTCTGGCTTTTAATTTTTCGGTCAGTTCATCTATGAATTTTCGGGAAGAGCCATGAAATGCGAGATGATTCAAACCTGAATGGCAGCGATGATATTTTTGCCCTCTGTATTTTGCCGCGGTCTGAACGAAAACGAGATAGAATTCTGCCAGTTGAAAGCTGACTCCATCTTTCCATTTCTGAAATTCTGTGTAACCGAGTTCCTGTAAAAACCAGCCCCAGAATTCTTCTGTTTTTTTCAGATCGTCAACATAGATCTCCAGATGATGTAATTTACCAAAATTCATAGCCCACCTCTTATTAATCCGGCAGAAAAGCAATATTATTTATTCATCCTCTGCTAAAGACAAAAGATAATGATAATTCCTGCAATAAAAAAACCTAATTTTCAAGAAGTAAATAAAATATCTTGCCAGATAAAGACTTGGTTTTTTTTTTGAACCAGATTTCAATAACAGGAAGGTGAAATATGTCTAGGGTTTGTGATGTCTGTGGGAAAAAATCCCTGGTTGGCAATAATAGAAGCCATGCTTTAAATGCAACCAAAAGGAAATTCTTTCCCAATCTTCATGAAATGAAAGCTGAAATTGACGGTAAAGTCAAGAAAGTTAAAGTTTGCTCATCTTGTCTAAGAGCAAACAAAGTTAAGAAAGTCGTATAAAAATAAAAAAAAGGCCGGATTAACGGTCTTTTTTTTTCCCCTGATAACAAAATTACCAACAGAAATTAATCCGCAATAATAGAAATATGGAGATGATATGGAAATCAAGTCAGAAAAAATTGTATTTCCGGAAGGGTGTAATATTATCTTCGGGATGTCACATTTTATCAAAACAGTTGAAGATCTCTTTGAGGAATTGGTAAACAGTTTTCCTGGGATTAAATTCGGATTGGCTTTCAACGAAGCTTCCGGTCCATGTTTGATCAGAAAAGAAGGCAATGATTCCGAGCTTATTGAGATCGCAGTTGAAAACCAGAAACGTTTAGCTGCCGGGCATACGTTTTTGATCATTTTAAGAAATGCTTTTCCGATCAATGTATTGCCGGCGATCAGAAACTGCAGGGAAGTTGTCTCGATCTTTTGCGCTACGGCCAATCCGGTTGAAGTAATACTGGCACAGTCTGAACAGGGTAAAGGTGTATTGGGTGTGATTGACGGATTTTCACCGAAAGGAATTGAACTGGACAGTGATATTGCCAACCGCAAGAAATTTTTAAGGGATATCGGATACAAGCGTTGAAGAGAACCTTTATTGCTCTCGAACTACCCAGGGAATTTAAAAATGAGCTTACAGAACTGATCAGATATTTTTCTAATCTGAGTGATTTCAAATTAAAATGGGTTGAACCACAAAACCTTCACATAACCATGCAGTTTATCGGGGATACCAGGGAAGAAGATATTCCGGAAATTTCACAATTGATTGCAACAGCTTTTCATGATTATCCAGGATTAGAACTGCTGAATCCAAGGCTTGAGTTAATTCCGGGAAAAATGCCGCGATTGCTCTGGGTCAGGTTTGATACGGAAGATAAACAAATTAGGAAAATCGGACGTTTTCTTGAAGATCAAATTCGACAAATGGGATATCAACTTGATAATAAACAGTTTAAATTTCATAGCACTATTGGAAGAATAAAAAAAAGATTGCCAGAAATACTCATCCGGGAAATATTAACTGCAGAGTTAAAGATAAAGAGAATAAGAGTTTCTCGAGTGACCTTTTATCAGAGCATACTAAAGCCTGATGGTCCGCTGTATAACTCTCTAGGAGAATACGATTTTATAAGGAGATGAGGATGACAACGAAGGACAAGCTTTCAGCACTTAAAACAGCGATGAGCCAATTGGACAAACAATTTGGCATGGGAACGATCATGAGGATGGGTGATAAACCCAAAGTTAAGGCAGAGGTAATATCAAGTGGAGCCATCAATCTTGATGCAGCTCTCGGTATCGGCGGTTATCCCAAGGGCAGGATCACTGAGATTTATGGAGCAGAGGCGTCCGGTAAGACAACGCTGGCACTTCATGGAGTGGCGGAATCGCAGAAACTTGATGGTGTTTGTGCTTACATCGATGCGGAACATGCTCTCGATCCCATTTATGCTGCTCAGATCGGAGTTGATACCGAGAATCTTCTGCTTTCTCAACCCGATGGAGGAGAGCAGGCCCTGGAAATAGTAGAAACCCTGGTCCGCAGCAATGCAGTTGATCTGATCGTTATTGATTCAGTTGCCGCTCTGGTTCCCAAAGCAGAAATTGAAGGCAGTATGGGAGATTCTCATGTCGGTCTGCAGGCACGCTTGATGTCCCAGGCATTGCGTAAATTGACCGCGATTATCAACAAATCCAACACGGCAGTGATATTTATTAACCAGACCAGGATGAAGATCGGCGTTCCTGCTTATGTAAATCCGGAGACGACTACCGGTGGAGTTGCCCTGAAATTTTACTCTTCGATCCGGATTGAAGT
>JAFGMF010000133.1 GCA_016927675.1 Candidatus Cloacimonadota bacterium | reverse complement strand
GCTCTATCTTCTAACTAAGCATCGCAGCGATTCCAACACCTGTCTTTACCGGTTTGACTCGTTTGATCCTCTGATTGATAATCCGGTTACCAAACTTGGAAGTTATCCAATTAGAGGAATGGTCACGGCTGCGGATACATCGGAAGACGGCTCTCGTTTAGTTGTATTGACCTATAATGCTGTCTGGATGTTTGAGAGTGATATCGATGACTATTTTGAGGGGAAAACAAGCTGGCTGCCAATTTCTGCCAAACAATGTGAAGGTATTTGTTTTGATAATGATACGATCCTGATATCTAACGAGCAGACAGAACTCTTCTCAATACCTGTTTCTGATCTTATCTTGATCAAAGAATAAAATAAAGGAATTTACATGGAAAAATCCATCGCCTGCTGCGGCTTGAATTGCAGCATTTGCCCTGCCTATATTGCGTGTCGTGATGATGATCAGGAGTTGCGTGAGAAAGCTGCCAGGGAATGGTCTACATTTTATGGTGCTAATATTGTACCAGATGAAGTTAACTGCAATGGATGTCAGAGTACGGGATTGCTTTATAAATATTGTATTAAATGTGCGATCCGTCAATGCTGCCGTGATCACTTTCTGGAAAACTGCAGCCAATGCAGTTATTATCACTGCGATCAAATCAACAGCTTCTTCAAGGATGTCCCCGAAGCTCGGGAAAATCTTGATGCTTTGTTGAAATAATAAATATAAGTTGCAGTAAATTTGATTTTAGTTTCATTTTTATCAGGAATCTATCTGAAGCCAATGGTTCTACACTTTTTCTTGAGAGAGATTGCTGTTAGCTTCATGTTACCTTCGGAAAAAATAAACAAGTTATTTCATGGTTTATCAAAATGAAACACTCATGTTTGAGACAAACTCACAAGAGGATGATTAACTGCATAATCCCCTTTTATTCCCCTTTACTAAGGGGGACAAGATATGCTCCCCTTTGGAAGGTGAGATGTCCCGAAAGCTTTCGGGACAGAGGGGTTTTAATCACATGAAACGAAGTGACGTTGATCTCACTCGGGGTAATATTCTTAAGAATTTGATCGGTTTATCATTTCCGATCATGATCTCTAATTTTCTGCAGATGTTTTATAATCTGACAGATACATTCTGGCTGGGCAAGCTGGGAGAAAGAGCGAGAGATGCAGTTTCGGTAACTGGGCTTACTTTCCCTCTTATTTTCTTTATTTCATCTTTCGGTTTTGGTTTTGTAGTTGCCGGAACTTCCCTGATCGCACAATACAAAGGCGCAGTACAGCTGGAAAAAGCACGGGAAGTGGTTGGACAATTTCTAATCATCCTGACAGTATTCTGCCTGATCTTCATCAGTATCAGTTTTATCTTTATTGATGAAATTCTTTCTATTCTCAGAACTCCCGCAGAGATCCTGGAGATATCAAAAGCATACATCTCGATAATATTATCAGGGATGATCTTTATGTTTATCTTCCTGTCATACCAGAGTTTTGCTCACGGTCTGGGAGATACGGTATCCCCAATGAAGATCCAGATCGTTTCCGTAGGGTTAAATGTGATCATGGATCCTCTTTTGATATTTGGCTGGGGTATTTTTCCCAGGCTGGAAATAACCGGAGCGGCATATGCCACAATATTCTCAAGATTCGTTGCAGCGAGCCTGGCTATTTATTATCTTTTAAGAAGATCTCCTCAGATTGTGCCAAAATTGAAACATCTCAAGCCAAGAAGGGAGATAATTGCTAAAATCATGAACATCAGCATTCCGGCATCATTATCACAATCTATTACCAGTTTTGGATTTATCATTCTGCAGGGATTTGTGAACAGTTATGGAACTCTAGTTATCTCGGTTTTTTCGATTGGAAATCGATTAACCGGCTTCTTTATGATGCCTGCGATGGGTATCAGTAATGCTCTGGCTTCGATCATCGGACAGAATCTGGGAGCCAGAAAAATCAGAAGAGCTGAACAAAGTGTGAAAGTAGCGTTTCTTTTTGTGATGTCGATCATGCTGGTCGGATGCCTCGTTGTATTCTTATACGGTTCACAACTGACACGGTTTTTCATCGATGATCCCCAGGTTAGCGAAGTGGGCAGAAGAATGTTTAAAATCACATCTATTGCCTCTCTTGTGTTTGCCGTTGGTTTCATATTCATGGGTGTTTTCAACGGTTCCGGTCATACCAAATCGACCCTGATTTTTAATGTCTCCCGATTATGGTTATTCAGAATTCCACTGGTATTTATTTTATCGGGACAGATCCTCAATTTTGCTTTTTCACACAATACGATTTTTCACAAATACTTTAAAATACTGGCAGAGCCATTATCAGATCACCCTTATGACGCACTCTGGTGGTCTATGCTGATCAGTAATATCCTTGCCGGGACCTGGGCTTTTATCCTTTACAGAAGGGGGAAATGGAAGAAAGCAAAAATCCATTCGTAAAAAAAAGCCGCTGTCATCAGACAACGGCTTACAGAATCTGAATATCTATTTCTTAAAACGGTTCAAATTGATTCAAATTCCAGTACTCTCGTTCGGCTTCTTTCTGGATCATGATAATCTCTTCGTAATGCTTTGCTTCCCATTCTACCATTAAATTAAAAAATGCCTTGATTTCAAAAACTTCGGCTTCTTCGGCGCATTTTCGGTAATGATCCATGGATTTTTTTTCCAGCAGTGCTGCCAGTGAAAGAGTAGAAAACAGAATTTGATTTTGTGAAAAAGCGGTGAAAAAGGATTTTGATACAAACGTATTTAACTCAGCATAATTATCTGGTATTTCGGGAATTTCGACCGCAGGATCTTCTCCGGAACAGATTTTCTGATAATAATCAACCAGAAAATTGTAGTGGATCTTTTCTTCTTCAACCCTGTTAGCTAGAAATTTTATTACTTCATCATCTTCTGTATTGTTCAATCCATGCTGATACAGGTTAATGCTGTCAAGTTCGGCTTTGATTCCTTCTTTAACAGCCTGCAGTAGTTTATCCATGATTATTCCTTTTTCGCCAGTTTTAGCTCTTCTGCATAGCTAAACATTTCTTCGAGAGTTGCAAAACGATCGAATAACCCAAGTGCTTCCTGTAATTGTGCATCCTCTCTGATCAAGACTTTATAACCTTCAATCACTCCGAACTTTTTTGATATGATATTATAAGCCAATTCATTAGCAATCCAGCTTAAACTGCTGTCAACTTCAGCATCGGTAAATTCGATATCAAGCCCCTTCGAATAATCAAGGAAATCTTCGATCAATTTATCATAAGTTGTGAAATCAAGTTCGACTTCCTGTTCGTGTTCAATCATATAATCGACGGAATAATTGAAGAAAGCATTCTTTCTTCTGAGTTCAACTCCAAAGTTGGTTATCCTTGTCTGATCCAGTTCAATATCGGGTGCTATACCTCCGCCACCGTAGACAACCCTGCCTTTTTCGGTATAAAAAACTTCTTTAAATGTTTCTTCTTCAGCTTCTTCTCGAAGGTCTTCGATCTCCTCATATGATAACTCTCCATTTCTCACCCGTTCATCTTTGAAAAGCTGGTCATTTATGTCCCGATGAATACATCGCCCGGAATGAATGTAATATTTGGCAGTAGT
>JAFGMF010000132.1 GCA_016927675.1 Candidatus Cloacimonadota bacterium | reverse complement strand
ATCTGGGATTCTGTCGTACAGGGAATCGAGGGTGATAAATCGGTAGAGAAAATTTTACTGTTTAACAAAAAGGAAGAGGAATATTCTGAAATACCGGTCGACGGTATTTTTATTTACGTTGGGATCATCCCTAATAATGAATTGGTCGAATCCAGAGTTGAACTTGATTCACAGGGATTTATCATTACAGATGAAAAAATGCATACTAATATTCCGGGTATATTTGCAGCTGGAGATATTATCCATAAAGTATTGCGCCAGGTTATCACAGCAAATTCTGACGGAGCAACAGCTGCTTTCTCAGCAGATAAATGGGTAGAAGAGAATCAAGCTCATTTTACCTGAACAAATTGATTATCGATTAAATTGAATCATAATCTTCAATTTGCTCACCTTCAACATAAAGATATTTAGGTTTTTCAGGAGATCCGTTTTTCTTGATTTTATCGCTGTCACTGTCTTCAACCAGCCGCCAGATCTCCCATGATTCACTTTCACCATCTATGCAGAATGTGATGCCCTTTTTAATAAAATCGTCGATAATGAACTGGATGGAATTTAAAGGTTCGGCTTTGGTTACGGGCACGCAAAATTTTTTGCGGTCGTAAACATATTTCTCTTTAGCCATAACATCTCCCTAAAATCTAAACAGATAATTTTATTCATAAATATTTTATGCTATAATTATAGCCGTTATCAACTATTTGACACTTTTCAGATTACAAAACCAATTTATGGATATTTTCGAAAAGTATGCAAGAAGTAATTTGATTTTTTTTTGAAGTATCTTATTTAAAGATGGATCTCTCACTTAAAAATTTCAGGATCAGGCTGATGGCAGTAACGTTGATCAATAGATTGGAACCGCCATAACTTATGAAGGGAAGCGGTATTCCAGTAGTGGGAACGATGCCCAGCGTCATTCCAATATTTACAAATGTCTGAAATGATAAGAAAGCCAATATGCCCGTAGCTGTATATCGGAATTCCTTTTGCTTTAATTTCGTAATAATTTTCGCAATTCTGATAAACAATAATAAAAACAGAAACATCACAATTATGCAACCGAGAAATCCAGTTTCCTCACCAATTACTGAGAATATGAAATCAGTATGATGCTCAGGCAGAAAATTCAGGTTTTTCTGTGTCCCAAGTAAAAATCCTTTGCCCATAATTCTCCCGGAACCAATGGCGATTTTTGACTGGATTATCTGATAGCCGGCACCAAACGGATCGCGACTTGGATCAATAAAACTAAGTATCCGGTTTTGTTGATAATCTTTCAGGCTGTTCCAGATCATAGGGGTAAAAAAGAAAATGAACGTATTAAAGATTCCGGCTAATCCTATGATCAATAAAGACAGTCTGGATTTGAAAAGCACAAAAGTCAGCAGCAGTATATATCCAATGAATAAGGGAATCGAAAAAAAGGACATTACAATGCTGAGAATCGGACTGACCAGTAGGATCAGATAATATAATGGAAGATCTGAAATCGTCAGTAAAGAAAAGGTGATCATCATAATAGTCAGGGCAGTTCCCAGATCAGGTTCCATCAGAATCAGCAGAAAGGGGGGTAAAGCAATGGCGAAAGCTCTCGCCAGGATCTGATCTTCTCTTAAATTGGGTTTAGCAAGTACTTTTGCCAAAACCAGTAAAGTTGACAGCTTTGCTATTTCGGAAGGTTGGATATTAAAAGGACTAAACTGGATCCAGCGATGAGAACCCTTAATCTCGGGTAAAAAAAGAACCAGCAGCAGCAGGATCAGGGAAATAATATAACTTGGTACTACTGCCAGATCAATCAGAGACAAGGGCAGGCGTAATACTGCCAGCATTATCACGAGAGATATAATTATCCAGACGATTTGTCTGAGATAAAAATCTTCAGAAAAAAAATCGTTGCCGACTTTTTGAGTAGAAGCTGAATAAATAGCAAAAATTCCGACAGTCAGGAGTAAAATGAGTAAAATGAAAAGAGTCCAGTCAATTCTTTTTAATTGTAAAATCATTCTCAAGTACTCCTGATCTGATTATAAAAAAGCAGAATTTTTCTGGCCAGAGGTGCAGCAACGCTGCCTCCATGCCCGGCATTCTCCAGAAAAACAACAAATGCAATTTCCGGTTCTTCCCAGCTGGCATATCCAGAAAACCAGGCATGCGTATCTTCACCCATATGGTTTTCTGATGAACCGGTTTTTCCACAGACTCTGAAATTTTTTATGGAAGATGCAACTCCAGTGCCGTACTTCTCGTTTACTGCAACATACAAAGCATTATCAAGCAGATCTGAGGTTGATTTCGATATTGGCAGCGGCTTACTTTCACTCTCAAAAAGTAAAGTACCCTTACTGTTGATGGTTTTTCCCAGTAGATGAGGCCTGATCCATTTTCCTCCATTTGCCAGTGCAGCATAGTAGGCACATATCTGTAGAGGAGTTACCAGAATTTCCCCTTGACCGATAGCCAGATTTACTTTAGGTCCGATTATCCCGACATACTTTCCGAAATTTGATCTGTACCAGGATTCGTCAGGAAAGAAACCGTTCCGCTCACCGATCAGATCTACTCCGGTTTTTACCGTAAGATGATTTGATCTTGTATATTCTTTCATTCTTTCCAGACTTATCAGAAGTGAAAGATCGTAGAAAAATACATCACACGAATATTTCATGGCATCTGTTACACTGAGGCTGCCGTGACCATCCTCAAACCAGCATTTGAAAAATCTGTCTCCTATCTGTAATCCACCGGTACAGTCGGCAAGTTTTGTCTGAGCCGTGATCAGACTATCTTCCAGACCCAGAGAGGCTATTACTGGTTTATATACTGATCCGGGAGGATAAGATCCGTGGATTACCCTGTCCAGCATGGGATTTCGTTCATTATTGATGAGTTCATTCCAGGTAGCAGAACTTAACGTACCCACAAACAGGTTGGGATCATATTCCGGCATACTGACGTACGCCATGATACCTCCATCCCGGACATCCATAATTACTACAGCCCCATTTTTATCTTCAGGAAAAATGCTCTGAATATACTGCTGCAGTTCATTATCAAGGGACAGGATAAGATTGCTGCCATCTACAGGGGATTTTGTCAGATTATGTCGAAAGAACTCAAGACTGCGCCCGCTGGCATCTACCTGCACTACTTCATAGCCGTTTTCACCCTTGAGGATAGGTTCATAGAATTTTTCAAGTCCTGTTTTACCAATGATGCTGTTTATTGAGTAACCCCTGTTCTGCATCTGTAAATGCTCATTTTCACTTATCTTGCCAACATAACCAAGAAAATGGTTGTTGTACAGATAACTGCGCATTGATTCGGGCTTGAAGACAAGGGATGGATAATCGTTCATCTGTTCGGATATTTCTACCATTTTCTCATAAGAGACATTCTGGATAAGCAGTATCTCCTGGTGTAACCTGAATCGATTTCTATGTAACAGTTTGTCGATCTCGCTTGACTCAGAAGCAAAATTCGCTTCTATAAAATCGATCAATTTTTCCCTGTTCTTTACCAATCCCAGCGTTATATACAAATTGAATGAAGATTTATTCACCGCTATCGGTCTGTATCGGCAGTCATAAATTTCTCCCCTCAAAGGAAGAACCGTTTTGATCCGGACGTAATTTTTTTCTGCGATTAACGTGTATTCTGTTCCTTCAATAATCTGAAGCTTAAACAGAATTGTCAGTAGAATAATGAAAATTGCGGTTAAAATGATAATGCTTGAATAATAGATTCGTAAACGGCTAAACATCTAGGCAAAGTTTCAGATGGTCTATTAGAACCAGCAGATAAAGAGTAACTAGAGAAATAATTGAATTATATAATATTGCTACCAGAAGATCAATTGATCCCGGGATAGTGAACATATTAGAAAAAAGATGATGAAGAAAAAAGAACAGATAATATACGATATTCAGAGAAAGTACCCCCAGAATAACAACCGGGAATCTCTCTTTGTTGATACTCGGGTGGAAACTGCTGACCAGATATGAGATAACCAGAAAGGAAAGTGAATTTAAGCCAAGCATGGTCGGATAAGTAAGATCGAAGGCAACTCCCATAAAAAATGCAAATATCAAAGAAGTCCTTTCAGAAAAGATAATGCTTGTCATTATAATAAAAGATATTAAAAAATTAGGAATTATTTTCATCACCGAGAATTTGGCTGCCATCAGCAGTTGAAAATAGAAAATCAATATTGCCAGGATGATGAATTTAAAAAGTTTCATTTGATTTCCCTGATCAGACAGATCGGTGTTAATTCATCTCCCTGCCCCTGAGGATTGTCCCGCATGACCAATTCCATAAAACCTTTGTTGATTCCTTCACTGCCTCCGATCATCCAGCTACCGCCAATATCATTTATGTCCATCACAGCAGTCTCATTTCCCAAAGCTGCTTTTATTCTCCGGGCTTCTGCTGCGGGATTTTTTGGACCTTTGATCACGCAGTTATTATAAGGAGGTATAGGGGAAGTTGTTGCCGCATCAATCAGGGCAGATTGCATTCCGGCTACAAGGTAGAAATCACCTTTACGGCCTATGAGTTTTCCCAGAGCACCCACCAGGGCAGCAAACAGGATCCGGAACGATCCGACTTCGTCAACAGCACATTGCATGCTGGTCGGGGAACGTAATCCAATCCCGTATTTTACGTTTGCTACAAATCGCCAGAGAATTTTGGCAACCAGACCTACCTTTATCTGGTCAACCGGTACTGCTCTGCCCTGAGTTATTGCCAGAGGACTCTCACTGATGGTAATCAGATCTCCTTTCTGAATAATACCTGCAGTGCAGTTTCTGATTATCTCCAACATGTCATCCCCGGCAGTAAGAACCGGTGTTTTTACCGGGATTCGAAGATATTTCCGACCGTTTACTTCAATTATCAAGTTCTTTTTCATAGCTTAAATCTTTCTCATAAAGAAGGACAATTACCTTGTCCAAACTGGCAGGATTGGTAAAACCTTCAATATTTGCCTTCATGTGGATTTTATCGGATGCTTCCGAAAGCCGGGTTATCGTTCCGACGGGAAAACCTTTCGGGAAAAGCAGTGATAAGTTGGAAGTAACCACCAGATCGCCCGGTTGAATGTCTGAGCCTAAAGGAAGTAGACTCATACTAGTATTTCCATAGATATCGGATTCGAGAATACCCTGAAGCTCATTTTTATCAAGCATTACACCCAGTTTGAAAGTCGAATGATTATATGGAAGTACGATTGCGTAGTTGAGCGAGGTCGTCAATATTTTTCCGGCAATTCCATGGCTGGAAATTACGGGATATCCTTTCTTCAGGCCATTTTTCGAGCCTTTGTTGATTACCATGATCCGCTCTTCAAAATTCCCTCTGAAAGCGATAATATCAGCCAGCAGAAATTGATATTGAGGATTGATCTCCATCACCTCGGGGATTTCCATATCCTCCAGCTTCATTTGCAGAGCCTGAATACGCAGTGTTTGCAGGGCAAGCTCAGAAGTTAACTGCTGATTTTCTTTTTTTACGTTAAACGTGGTTTCGATATTATGTAAGGTAGAAATAAACGGATAAAAAATAGTTTTACTAAGGAAGGCAGCCTTGGCGGTTCGTTGTTCGTGGTTTCCGAAATATAAACTCAATGCAAGGATAATAAGGAAAAGGAATAGGACATTCTTGCTGGCCATCAATCTTCAATTTTCTTAATAAGGACGTCCCTGTATTTTTCCATGTTGTCCAGAACCTGTCCGCTACCCTTTAAAACACAAAGTAAAGGGTCTGGCATAATATGAACAGGCAGATCAACAGCTTCCTGCAACTTTTTGTCCAGCCTTTTTAATTGAGCGCCACCCCCGGTAAGGATAATTCCACGTTCAGCAATATCGGCTGCCAGTTCGGGAGCGGTTTTTTCGAACAGTCGTTTGATCGCGTCGATCATGGCGGCAATAGTCTCCGCAAGTGCTTCTCTGATCTCTTCTGATGTGACTTCCACGGTGATAGGATAACCGGTGATGATATCCCGGCCACGTACTTCCATTTTCAGTTCTTTCTCCAGAGGGAAAGCTGAGCCAATTTCCATTTTAATCTTCTCGGCAGATTGAATTCCGACATAGATATTATTTCGTTTGCGCAGATGATTGACGATTGCCTGATCCATCTTATCCCCACCAACACGGATAGAGCTGTGAACCACAATATGAGACAGAGAAATAATTGCTATTTCGGTAGTTCCTCCACCAATATCCATAACCAGATTTCCCTGGGGTTTGTGAATAGGTAAATCAGCACCTATTGCAGCAGCTACCGGTTCCGAGATCAGGTGCACCTCTCTGGCGCCGGCATGCAAAGCGCTGTCCCGCACCGCACGTTTTTCTACTTCGGTGATCCCTGAGGGCACACATACAAGAACCCGTGGTTTGATCAACAGCCTTTTTTTCTGTGCACGGAAAATTATATTGCGCAACATCAACTCGGTAACCTGAAAGTCAGCTATCACACCATCCTTAAGTGGTTTTATGATTCTGACTTCGTCAGGGTTTTTCCCTAACATGTCTTTCGCATCCTCTCCAATTGCAATGATTTTCTTGCTGTCATTGGAAAGAGCTACTACCGATGGTTCATCAATAACAATTCCGACTCCCTTACGGTAAACAAGTGTATTTGCCGTTCCGAGATCAATCGCAATATCATTCGAAAACAGGCCTGACAAACCTTTAAACATAAATCCTCCAGGATATCAGCAAAACTATAAAGTGAAAAAACTTATTTAAAACCTGTCTACTTCTGTCAAGAGGTTTTATCTTAATAAATTTAGACCATAACTGAAATTAAATATGGTTGGACAGAAATTCTGCCATTCCAGAATTAGTACATGGATTATATTAAAACAGATGACGGCAGTTTTACTCTGTATGATCAAAGCTTTCAGGAACATTTCCATTCCCTTTCCGGCGCTCTGGAAGAAGCCCTCGAAAAGCATGTGAATGCCATCGGAGTAATAGACGGATTTCGCATTCTGGATTTCTGCTTTGGCTTGGGATATAACTCCATTGCTGCTACGGTTAATCACAACCACCTGGAAATAATCGGCTTGGAGAAAAATCTTGAGATTGTAAAATTGATCAGAGATTTAGAAGTGCCCACTTCGATCAAACCTCAATTTGATCCTTTCCGATATATTGCCGAGAAGCTTATAATAACCGATCTAAATAACAATACTATTAAACTGATCATCGGTGACGCCCTGCAAACGATCGATCAGCTTTCAGCAGACTATTTTGATCGTGTTTTCTTCGATCCCTTTTCACCCCGAAAACAACCTGAAATGTGGAGCCTGGAAATCTTCCGGAAAGTTAATGACAAAATGAAATCCAACGGCAGGCTGAGCACCTACAGTTGCACAAAATGGATTCGTGATAATATGATGAAAGCCGGCTTCACAGTTTTCGACGGTCCCGCAGTGGGGCGTAAAAGTCCGGCAACGATAGGAGTGAAAACGCCAAAAACCTGATATTTTCTGGTTTTGGAAATGTATTTCTGTTCATTCGCGTAGATCACCTGGATCACTGAACAAGAGATAAGGAGAAATTATTGTTATCGGAAAGATTCTTGGCAATCCAGATAACTGGCGGTGGTTGTCTCATCTGGAATGCGATCTTCTAAGCTTATCCACTGCGCAAAGATACAAGGAAAAACCGCTGCTGGTATGGTTGCTTGGCTTTCTCATCATCATCGAACAACAGGTCTATTGTTTTTATATATTTTCAAGACTTTTTATCTATGACGAAGTGACACCGATTTTTTTGCTTGTCATAATTATCATAATTTATGCTTTAATCTTTCTGAGCATTTGGAGAAAATATAGGGGATAAGATATGCTGGAAAGAATTACTAATCCGGTGGAATTGCCGGAAGAAAAAGAATTTGACAGAACCCTGCGTCCCAGAACCCTGGATGATTTTATCGGTCAGGATCAGATCAAAGAAATTTTGGATATTTCCATCAAAGCCGCCAGGATGAGGCGGGAACCTCTCGATCATGTCCTTTTTTACGGGCCTCCCGGTTTGGGGAAAACTACCCTGGCATATATCATTGCCAACGAATTGAATACCGGGATCAAAGTGAGTTCCGGTCCTGTAATGGAAAAAGCTCCCGATCTGGCCGGAATTCTTACTAATCTGCAGGCTCATGATGTTTTCTTCATTGATGAGATCCATCGCCTGAATCATGTTGTGGAAGAATATATGTATCCAGCCATAGAAGATTTCAATATGGAAATAATCATAGACAGCGGTCCCAGTGCCCGATCACTTAAGATCGAAATCGAACCTTTTACACTGATCGGGGCAACAACCAGGGCAGGGTTGTTGACTTCTCCCCTTAGAGCAAGGTTTGGACTGGTCTTAAGGCTTGATTATTATGATCTTGCCAGTATTAAAAAAATTATCGAAAGATCAGCCGGTTTACTTGATGTACCCATAGATGAGAATGGAATTGAGGAAATAGCCACCTGCAGCCGCGGTACTCCAAGAGTGGCTAACAGACTGCTGCGTAGAGTCCGGGATTATGCCCAGATCCGTGGAGATGGCTTCATTAACCGGGATATATCACAAAAAGCGCTTAAAATGCTGAATGTTGATTTTGCCGGGTTAGATGATATGGATAAAAGGATCCTGCAGACAATTATCGAAAACTATCGGGGTGGACCGGTAGGACTTAAAACACTTGCAGTTGCCGTTGGAGAAGATCCGGGTACAGTTGAGGAGATCTATGAACCATACCTGATCCAGCAGGGTTTTCTGGATCGTACTACCCAGGGCAGAAAAGTTACCATGAAGGCGTATCGCCATTTCGGACTTACTCCCGAGACAGAACAAATATCAATTTTTGAAAAAAATGATGACTTAATTTGATGAGCGAACAACTATCACTGTTTGAAAAAAAAAGCAAACCAACCAATATTCCTCTGGCTGAAAGGATCAGACCTGAAGAAATAGAAGAAATCCGCGGTCAGGATAAATTACTGGCAGATGGATCAAGTCTGCGCAACATGATCGAACATGATAAATATGGTTCCTTCATTCTCTGGGGTCCTCCCGGTACCGGGAAAACAACAATAGCCAGACTCATCGAAAGTAAAACTGCCAATCGGTTCGTTTCATTCAGTGCGGTACTCTCCGGGATTGCCGATGTTAAGAAAATAATGAAAGAAGCCGAATTTGATCTGCAGACCAGAAACAGAAATACGATCATTTTCATTGATGAGATACATCGTTTTAATAAAAGTCAGCAGGACGCTTTTCTACCCTATATCGAATCAGGAGCAGTAATTCTGATCGGAGCAACTACCGAAAATCCCTCATTCGAGGTAATCCCCGCCCTGCTATCCCGATGTCATGTTTTTGTTCTGGAACAACTTGCAGATGAAGATATACTTAAGATCCTGAATAGAGCCGTAAATAAACTGGAGAAGGAGATCATTTTTCCCGGTGAAACGCTGGAATTTCTAGCTTCTCAGAGCAATGGCGATGGACGGAAGGCACTTAATTTTATGGAAAACATTGTCGATAATCTTACCCCCGGCAGTAAAGCAGATCTTGATACGGTCGCACAGATCATCACCAGAAAAGCGATGTTCTATGATAAAGACAGGGAAGAACATTACAATATCATATCTGCACTCCACAAATCGTTGCGGGGAAGCGATCCCCAGGCAGGGCTGTACTGGCTGGCTCGAATGCTTGAGGCAGGAGAAGACCCCCTTTATATCGTCCGCAGACTTGTCAGATTTGCCTCGGAAGATATCGGACTTGCCGACCCTCAGGCACTTGTTCAGGCAGTTGCGGCAAAAGAAGCAGTTCATTTTCTGGGTATGCCCGAAGCTAATACCGCCCTGGCCCAACTAGTCATCTATCTGGGAACAGCGCCTAAAAGCAACAATGTATATACAGCTTATAAAAAAGCAGCGGTCGATGCAATCGAAACAAGCCATTTCGGAGTTCCGCTTCAGATCAGAAATGCTCCGACGTCTCTGATGAAAAAACTTGATTACGGCAAAGATTACCATTACTCCCATGAATTTGAAAATGCCTATTTCTATCAGAACTACTTCCCGGAAAAAATGAAAGAAAAAACCTATTATCAACCTTCCGATTTCGGTTATGAAAAAGAGATAAAAAAAAGACTTCTCTGGTGGGAGAAACTGAAGAAACAACAGAAAGACAGCGAAAAATAACCTTCTTAATATAACGAAGACAGACTTTTACCCCGACCCGATATGAAAAAGTTAGCACTCTAATATTTAGTTTGACAACTTTCAATTTCAAATTAATTTGTCTCAGGTTTAGCAGATGTATAAAGAGACTGCTAAGGAGAGAGTAATGAAGAAGAACGAGATTCGTCAGGCGGAGGTACTGAAATATCTTGTTGAAGAGTACATTGAGAGTATAGAGCCGGTATCTTCCAAACTGATTTGTGAAAAATATGTAAAGGATTCTAGTCCGGCGACGATCAGGATAGATCTGAACAAGCTGGAAAAGGAAAACTACATCTATCAGCCGCATACATCAGCAGGAAGAATTCCGACCATTCTTGGATATCGTCACTATTTAAAGCAGATTGGAAATACTTTAGATGAGAAGGAATATACCGAATCAAGAATTTTACAGGAAATTCTGATCAAGCACTACAAGGATATTCCACGAGCTCTTCATTATATCATGCAATTGCTGGCAAAAGAAACTGAACAACTGAGTTTTGTTGCCGAGCCTGAGATCTCCTATGGTCATCTGGATAAACTGGATGTCTTTAAAATAGCGGAGAATAAACTTCTTTTCGTTGTCAGTCTTGATTCCGGGCTCGATAAAACAGTTATATTAAAAACTGATTATCATATATCCGAGCAACAGCTTAAAGCACTTGTCAGGTATGTAAACGAAGAGTTTGTCGGCCACAGAATTTATGATATCCAGAACCGATATATAATTGAGACGACCCAGAAAGTGAGTAATGACAACAAATTACTCAAGCTTTTCCTGGATGAACTGCATGCTGCCTTTGCCCGAATCAGCAGTTTTTATATTCATTTTGATGGCAGTATCAGTTTTCTGGAGCAACCCGAATTTGATGATAAGAGTTCCATCCTGAAGTTTCTGGGGTTTATTCAAAGGCAGGAATATCTAGTCAATTTAATGCAGAGATTTGATACGAATGAACAGTATCATGTGTTACT
>JAFGMF010000131.1 GCA_016927675.1 Candidatus Cloacimonadota bacterium | reverse complement strand
TAATACCTGTTATCAGTATATTCAGCGGGTTGATTTTTCTGGAAGAGGTATTTTCAATGGTTTTAGTGATCTCGTCTTTACTTGTTCTTTCCGGAGTGTATTTAACTTCTCTATCCAGGCCTGAGTCCAGTTTCTGAGCGATATTCCTTGACGTGTTACAACTTTCTTCAAAACTAACTTTTCTTTGGATAACAGTATATTCGTCAGAGTGGAGGGAGTCGGTAGTTTTCCGGGTCGATTGCTGAGTTCGATCAATGATAATTCCTTCAGTTGATGTAATTCATTATTATCGCAGTCCCCCGGTGATTAATCATTTTATCAGGATAAATCAATGTTATTCTGAATCCTGATTTCGCTGTAAGGAGGTTATAATGTCGAAGCATTTCAGAAATATTGGATCTAAGGCAGGCATGGTACCCGGTACTTTGATCCATATAGGTGAAAGAACAACCGAGAAGATAAAAATTACTCGTTTTGTTTATAACGATAAGATTATGGAAGAGGACATTTTAGAGGAGCACCAGGATTTCCTTCCGGATGAGCGTGAGAATGCAGTAACCTGGATAAATTTAAATGCCATCCACGAACCGGAATTGATTGGTAAAATAGGTGAATCTCTGGATTTGCATCTACTTACTCTGGAAGATATCCTCAATACGGGACAAAGACCTAAGATGGAGGATTTCGAAGAATATATCTATATAGTGATCAAAATGTTAACCTTCAATGAAACAGAATCGCAGGTTGATGTTGAACAGATTAGCGTGATTTTAGGTAAGAATTATGTGATTTCTTTCCAGGAAAAGGAAGGGGATGTTTTTGATGAGATCCGCGATCGGATACGTCTGAACAAGGGTAAGATCAGAAAGAAGGGTCCAGATTATCTGCTTTATACGATGTTGGATGCAATCGTTGACAATTATTTTCTGTTACTCGAGAAATTTGGCGAAAAACTGGAGTTTATGGAAGAAAATCTGGTATTGAAACCGGAACCCGAAACTCTGAGGGAAATCTATAAACAGAAAAGGGAACTGATTTACCTGAGAAAATCCATCTGGCCATTACGGGAGTTGATCAGTAATCTGGATAAATATCACTCCACTCTGATCAAAAAAGACACCTATATCTATCTGCGGGATGTTTATGACCATTCCTATCAGGTTCAGGAGACAGTGGAAACATTCAGAGACATGGTGTCGGGAATGCTTGATATATACCTATCCAGTGTCAGCAATAAAATGAACGAGATCATGAAGATTCTGACAATATTTGCAGCTATCTTCATCCCATTGACATTTCTGGCTGGTGTATATGGCATGAATTTCAAATACCTGCCGGAGTTAAACTGGAAATGGGCTTATCCTGTATGGTGGGGAATAAGCCTGTTATTGATAAGCGGGATGCTGTTTTATTTCAGAAGGAAAAACTGGTTATAAATTTTTTATTTACCAGTTATTAAATGTGAAAATCGAGTAAAATCAACCGAATTAAATAATAAGCTTTCACTGCTTGACAGAAATCTGGGAAATGAATTTTTGTGTCCAGAATAATAGAATAAATTCGAATTAATGGAGGAAAGTCAATGGAGATACCGATAATCTGGTTTGTTGCACCTTTAGGAGCGATTACCGCCCTGATTTTTGCATTTATTTTTTACATCGGAGTTAAAAAAGAAGATCCCGGTAATGATCAAATGCAAAAGATCGCGAAATATGTACGAGAAGGTGCGTTTGCTTACTTAAAACAACAGTATAAGGGTGTTGGAATTTTCTTTTTTGTTGCTTTCATTTTATTTAACATCATGGCTTGGGGGCTTAAAGTTCTTCATCCCCTGATACCATGGGCTTTCCTGACGGGTGGTTTCTTCAGTGGCCTGGCAGGCTGGATCGGAATGAATACGGCTACACTTGCTTCCAACCGTACAGCTCAAGGTGCTTCTAAAAGCTTGAATAAAGGTTTAAAAGTTGCCTTTCGTGCTGGTGGAGTTATGGGCCTGGTTGTAGTTGGATTAGCTTTGATCGATATATCGATTTGGTTTTTTGCGCTTAATTTGTGGAGTAAATCTCATCCGGAGATGACCTTACATACAATTACAGTTATCATGCTCAGTTTTGGTATGGGTGCATCTACTCAAGCTCTTTTTGCCAGGCTTGGTGGTGGAATTTATACAAAGGCGGCAGACGTAGGAGCAGATCTGGTGGGAAAAGTGGAAGCTGGAATTCCTGAAGATGATCCTCGAAATCCTGCAACAATAGCAGATAACGTAGGGGACAATGTAGGCGATGTTGCCGGTATGGGCGCAGACCTTTATGAATCTTATGCCGGTTCCATTTTAGCCACTGCAGCCCTGGGAATGGCAGCGGTTACTCAACTTTTTGGTCATGGGACTGCTCTTTTGGATACATGGGCGATCAAATTTGTTACAGCTCCTATGGTTTTAGCCGGAGTTGGAGCTTTTCTTTCCATCATCGGAATTTATTTGGTTTCCACCAAAGAAAGCGCTGGAACTAAAGAACTGATGTTTGCTTTGAATAAAGGTGTTTATGGCAGCTCCTTTCTGATAGCTATTGTAGCATTTTTTGTTACAAAATTGATGCTCCCGGCTCAATATTCTTTTGGTATATTCCTGGCGAGTGTTATTGGACTTCTGGCAGGGATTCTAATTGGATATTTTACCGAACGTTCAACATCTGATGCATATGCACCTACGAGAGGAATTGCCAAGCAGGGTGAATTTGGTCCTGCAACGGTGATCATTGACGGTCTGGCTGTGGGAATGAAATCCACAGCAGCCCCTGTAATAATTATTGGGGTCGGCATTATGGCTGCATTCAGTGTAAGTAAGGGTTTCACAATTCCGGAACTTGGCTTATATGGAATCGGTTTTGGAGCTGTCGGTATGTTGGCAACTCTTGGTGTTACTTTGGCAATGGATGCTTTTGGTCCAATTGCTGATAACGCTGGAGGAAATGCAGAAATGTGTCAACTTCCAAAAGAAGTAAGAAAAAGAACTGATGCCCTGGACAGCGTAGGGAATACTACTGCTGCCACTGGTAAAGGTTTTGCAATAGGTTCTGCTGCATTAACGGCAATGGCACTGCTTGCTGCTTACCTGGAAGAAGTGAGAACAGGTCTGCTATTTGCAGGGCATAAAGTAATGAATATTTTAATGGCAAATGGAGAAATGTTTGCCGTGGAAACAACTAAGGCTACAATTTCAGATTTCATGAACTATTATTCTGTAAACCTGATGAATCCAAAATTCCTGATTGGGATTTTTGTTGGAGCAATGGTAACCTTCGTTTTTGCCGCGTTGACTATGAAAGCAGTTGGTAGAGCTGCTGGAGATATGGTGGCGGAAGTTCGTCGTCAGTTCCGTGATATTCCCGGGATTATGGAAGGTAAAGCCGAACCGGAATATGCTAAATGCGTGGCAATTTCTACTAAAGGTGCTCAAAGAGAAATGGTAGCTCCTGCCTTATTAGGAATTTTAACTCCTGTAGCGATAGGATTGCTCATGGGTGTTGCCGGTGTATTAGGTTTATTGGCAGGTGGACTTTCCACAGGTTTCGTGATGGCTATAATGATGAATAATGCCGGTGGAGCCTGGGATAATGCCAAGAAATATGTTGAGTCCGGTGCGCACGGAGGTAAAGGTTCCGATATCCATAAAGCAACCGTTGTTGGTGATACAGTTGGTGATCCTTTCAAAGATACATCCGGCCCTTCAATTAATATCCTGATAAAATTGATGAGTATGGTGAGTATAGTTTTTGCCGGTTTGATTGTTGCATATTCTCCCAAGATCGAACAATTGTACAGCGGTAAAAGCAAACATGAATCAGTTCGGATAGAAACGCTGAACAAGGAACTTCCCTACGGAGTGAAACCGTTTGATCTTGAGGATGAAAGATAACGGCATCTTCGATGCTAAAAGACTGCTGATAGAAAAACTTCTGTCCCGTCTTTTATATGAACCATGAACAGAATTGGTTTTCTGATCATTCTTGTTCTCATAACTTGTCAATCTCAGGCTGTTTTAAAAATTGGTCTAGCTCTGAGTGGCGGTGGAGCCAGAGGTTTGGCTCATATCGGGGTGTTAAAAGTTCTTGATGAGCAGAATATCAAGATCGATTGCCTCAGCGGGACAAGTATCGGAGCGATAATTGGCGGCTTATATGCCATGGGTTACAGTGCAGTTGAGATCGAGGAGATGATTCTCGCTTTTAACTGGCGGGAAATTCTGGATGATAGGGTAGAAAGGGTTGACCTTCATATCAGTATGAAGCGATGGAAACCCTATGCAAAACATTTTTTTTCCTTGAATAATAATTTTATACCAGAACTTCCACAAGGTATTTTTGGCGGACATCGGTTACTCAATAAGCTCTTTTATCTAACTTATCCAGTTGCTCATATAACAAATTTTGATGACCTGAAAATCCCTTTCAGCTGCACTGCGACCAATGTCCTTACCGGCGAATTGAAGGTTTTCACACAAGGTTCACTCCTGGAAGCAATAAAATCATCAATAACCCTTCCTACATTATTTGAACCCTTTGAATATAACGGAGAACTCTATATTGATGGCGGGATCAATGCCAATTTTCCAGTGGAAATTGTTACTTCGATGGGAGCGGAATTTGTTATTGGATCTCAAACTAATTCCGGCTTGAAAAAATCTGAAGAACTTGTTAATCTGATTGATGTTCTCGATCAGACAGTCGGGTTCGGTATTTCCAGAAATGTCGACATCTCCACTGAATTATGTGATCTGCTGATCAAGCCGGATTTGGATGATATCGATATCCTTGATTTTGATCAAATCAAGATCATTATTGAACGAGGAGAAATTGCTGCTCGAATGGCTTTGGAGAATTTCGGGGGTCTACCATCAGGTGACCGTGGACAGAAAGAGATTAATTATCTGGATCAGAGCGTAAAGATCAATAATATTAAGATCAAAGGCAACCAATACTTGAGCAGTAGCAAGATCAAGGAATATCTTGAATTGAAAAACGGGACTTATTACAACAGGGATGATATTTATCAGGCAGTTAACAAAGTTTTTAATTCGGATTTATTTTCTTATGTTTACCCTGTTTTGTCTGAGCTTGATGATGACTATACTTTAACAGTTAAGGTCAAAGAAAAAAACAGAAAACACGTTGCCTTAAGTTTTACCTATAACAATAATAATGAATTTGTCAGTGGAGTTACCTTAGATTGTAATAATTATCTTCAACGAAATTCAAAATTGCTGTTCAATCTTAAACTAGGCAATGAAACTGAGGTAAACCTTGATTATGTTAAGAATTTCGGGAAAAACTGGGGCATTTATTTTCGTCTATTTCCCTATTTCAAAGAATTCAGGTTGTATTCCTATAACGAAGATCATGAGAAAATGAAAAGTGTTAAATCACGGGAAGCTGGAGGTACTCTAGGTTTGGGTGTATATGTAAATAAAGCTTTAAATGCAGAATTCTATACATATACATTCAGGACAAAAATGTATCGTGATATTGCCGATTTTGATGATACTTTTTTCAGATCTTCAGGAATCGGAGTAAAACTTTATCATGAAAGCCTGGATAATTATCTCTTTCCACTGCAGGGTGGACAGATCATGGTAAAATTCTCTACAGCAAGTAAAGAGTATTACAGTGATGAAGGCTACAAAAAATTCTATTCCAAACTTCAGCT
>JAFGMF010000013.1 GCA_016927675.1 Candidatus Cloacimonadota bacterium | reverse complement strand
CCATAACTGATAAAGGGAAGGGTTACACCGGTTGAGGGGAAAGCAGACATGGCTACCCCGATGTTGACAATCACATTAAAGAAGATATTCATGGAAAGTCCGTAACCGGTCAGACGCAGAAAAAGGGTGTTCTGCTGTTGTGAAGATTTTAACCCACGGTAACAGAGAAAGCAGTAACAGAGAATAATGATCAAACCACCCAGGAATCCGTATTCTTCTCCGATGATAGCAAAGACGTAATCGGTTTTTGCTTCGGGCAAAAAGTAGTGTTTACCGGTACCTTTTCTGGGAGATGTGCCGAATAATTTACCGCTGGCAAGAGAGATCAGGCTTTCCCGGATCTGATATTCTGCTTCCTGATTAGTATGTTCGGCGGAATCATTATTTTTAAAAAAAAGAGAATACTTACGGTAAGAATCCATTCTCTGGCTCCGGTAGGATGGACCAAATTGCAACACCAGAAAAATTGTTATGGATGCTATCAATATGATTACCCCAATGGTTTTCAGGTTAATTCTGGCCAGAAAGAGCAGTGAAATAAGAGTCATACTGGCAATAACCAGCGGGGTAAAATGCTTTTCAGCAAGGATCAGTCCGAGAATAATAATAGGAATGACGATCAGAGCGCTGAAATGGGCAAGAAATTTTTTAGGAGAGCTTTCGTCGTCGATATATCTCTGATTTTTATCCAGAATATGAGCTGTGTAGAGGATGAGAACAATCCTGGCGAGGATACTGGGTTGGATGTTAATATGCCAGATTCTGATGCTGCGCAGTGAACCTTTGATGTTTTCACCGAAAATCAAAACAATGATCAGCAGGATGATTGTGAAAATGACCAGCGGGAAGATATAGTTCCTTATTTTATCAAGATTGATTTTATAAAATGCCAGCCAGAGAACAGGAAAAGAAATGACAAACCAGATCAGCTGTCGATAGAAGAATGACATATTAGATCTGACAGAGCTGATATTAAGTTGCATGATAAGACCGGCGATCATCAACAGCAGATAGGCAAGGAAAAGGTAGTAGTCATAATTGATGATCAGATTATTTTTTTTCATCATTCAGTTCCCTGACCAGTTTTTTAAAATAGTTACCTCTTTCGGTATAATCGCTGAATCTATCAAAACTGGTACAACCCGGAGCCAGTAAAATTATATCTCCCCGTTCTGCTTCCAGAAATGCTTTCTGCAGAGCATCTTCCAGATCACAATAGACTTTTTTATCAATCTCCGGATCAAATGCTGCTTCCATTTCGACGGCAGTATCACCGCAGAGGTAGACTTTCCGGGCAAATTTTTTAAGATAGGGATTAAGGATGGAGTAATCTTCACCTTTACCGGCGCCCCCCATAATGATGCGAACTGGTTTGGTAAAAGATTGTACTGAATATCTGACTGCATCAGTATTTGTTGCTTTGGAATCATTAAAAAAGGAGATGCCATTGATTTCGGCAACAAATTCGAGTCGGTGGGGAAGTGGTTTGAATGTTTCCAGGCCGTGACGGATGATCTCTGGACTTATCTGATACGGAGAAACAGCCAGGATTGCAGCCATGATATTTGCCAGATTGTGAGGTCCTTTCAGAGAAAAATTATTGATTGGGAAGGATTCAGATCCGAAAACAATCATTTCATTGTGTTTAAGATAGATATCTTTATGCTTTTTTAGTGAGAAGTACAATTTTCTGGAATTGATCTGCCGCATCAATTTATGGGTCCAGGGATCATCAGCATTTAAGATGGCGAGATCATCATCGTTTTGGTTCATGAAGATGTTGAATTTCGTGCTGGCATAGTCTTCCATGCTTGAGTAGCGGTTCAGATGGTCAGGTGAGATATTAAGCAGAGCGGCGATCTCTGGTTTGAACTGATAACATGTTTCCAGTTGAAAACTGCTGATTTCCAGAACTGCGGTATCAATAGAATCGGTTTCGATGGGAAAGGAAGTGAAAGCATCACCGATATTACCAGCCAGGATAGAATTGATCCCGGCAGTTGCCAGAAGGTGATGGATCAGGCTTACTGTTGTGCTTTTGCCATTTGAACCTGTAACGGCGATAAGTTTTAGTGTAGGTGATTTAATTCGGAAGCCGAATTCTATTTCGCTGATAACCTCGATATTGCGGTCTGCTGCTTTCAGCAGCAAAGGAAGCTTACGAGAGATACCCGGGCTGATGATGATCGTATCCGCATCCAGAATTCTGCTGGTATGACCCCCGAATTCGCACTGGTAGTAAGCTTCCAGGGCTGCTGCATCGGTGATCTCTGAGCGAGGTTTACGATCACTGAGGAAGACATCGAAACCAAGGGAGACAGCTTTAGCTGCAGCAGCCAGACCGCTTCGCGCCATGCCCAGGATTGCAATTTTCTGCATTGCTATCTCAACTTCAGCGTTGCCAGGGCAAAAGCAGCTAAAAGAGATGCCACGATCCAGAATCGGATCACGATTTTACTCTCCGAAACACCTTTCATCTCATAATGATGATGAAGTGGAGCGCAGAGAAATACTCTTTTACCGGTTCCTGTTTTAATTCGGGTATATTTAAAATAATAGCGTTGGATAATTGTACTCATTGCTTCAATTACAAAGATACCACCGGCGATGGCGAAGAAGATCTCTTCCCGCAGCAGAATTGCCAGTACAGCCAGAATTCCACCCATGGATAGTGAACCTGTATCGCCCATAAATATCTGGGCAGGCTTGATATTATACCAGAGAAAACCCAGAACCGTGCCAATCAGTGCAGCAGTAAAAATAGCCAATTCACCGGCGTTATTGATAAATTCAAGATTAAGATATTCTGCAATCACGAAGTGACCTTTAAGATAAGCCATCACACCCAGGGCAAATGCGGAAAGAGCTATTGTGCCACCTGCCAGACCATCCAGACCGTCGGTAAGATTAACGGCATTTGAGGTGCCGACGATCATGAAAATGACAAATGGGATAAAAACCCAGCCTAATTGGAGCACGGTGTTTTTAAGGAAAGGAAGATTTATCGTGGTGGCGATTTCTCGATTGGGAGAACCGTAGAATATAATCATGGCAATAATCAATCCGAGAAAAATCTGCGCCATTAATTTGTATTTTGCGATCAATCCCAATTTTGTATTGCGGAAATTCTTAAGATAATCATCCAGAAAACCAACACAACCAAGCCAGATAGTTGTAAGATACATTATCAGAATATGGCTGTTTACCAGATTGTTCCAGAGCAGGCTGGACAAAAGCAGCCCGGTAAGGGTGATCAATCCACCCATGGTGGGTGTGCCCTGTTTGTTTTTGTGTAATGGCGGCAGATTATCGTTGATAATTTCAACGGCATTCCCTTTTTTCAGCATTGTAATGAATCTGGGTGCGAGCAGTAAGGAAAAGATAAGGGCGGTTATGAAGGCGGCAATTGCTCGGAAGGTTACATATTGCAGAACATTGAAGATACTGAATCCGAATATCTCGGTATTTGCTAAAGGTGCGGATAAATGATAAAACATTTTCAAATCCTTTCTAAAATTTTTTCCAAATTCAAAGCATGCGATGCCTTCAGAAGAATCACAGCATCAGCAGGAAATTCTTTCCAGATGCCGGAATCTATTAACGCCTGGATGTCGGGAAAAGTTTCCTTTGCTCCGTAAAATCCGGCATAATTTCCGACAGCAATCAATCTCTCGTAATTGCATTCCTTTAATCTAGTCCAGATTTTTCTGTGAAGTTTTTCTGTCAATTTTCCAAGTTCAAGCATATCACCCAGAATAGCCAGATGGGGTCTACCTGATTCGTATTCCTGCCAGAAATTTATGGCAGCGAGCATCGAATCAGGATTTGCATTGTAGCAATCTGCCAGGATAATACGATTGCCAGACATCTTGATCTCCATCCTCATACTTGTTTCAAGCGATTTACTCAATCCCTGGCGGATCATATCCGGATCAATATCAAGTTCAATTGCTACAGCAGCTGCAAATGCCGCATTGATCACAAATTGACGGAAGGGAGATGTTATGGAAAAAGTATCCCCGTTCAGTTCGAAGCAGGTTGCTCCGTTGACTGTTGCTACTTTTGTTATCTGATAATCATTAGTATTATCATAGCCGACTTTGATCGCATTGAAATCGTTAAATCTAGGTTCATCACCCGGAACGAATCTGATTTGTGGTTCAGAGGAAAATATCTGTGTTTTTTCTCTGAAAACACCATCAAGATCTTCAAGAAATTCAAGATGTGAAGCTCCAATCTGAGTTATCAATGCTATCTCGGGTTTACAGATAGTGCTGAGACGGGCAATTTCCCCAAAATGATTTGATCCCAGCTCCAGAACAGCATAATCGTGGTCTGTTCTTAGATTAAACAGAGTTTTGGGAACTCCTATCAAATTATTCTCATTGGCATGAGTCTTCAAAACCCGGGATTTTATCGCCAGGATATTGGCAAGATACTCTTTCGTAGTTGTTTTGCCAACACTACCCGTGATTGCTATCAATCGAGTTGAAAACATGTTCCTGTATGATGCTGCCAGATCACCCAGAGTTTTAAGCGGATCATCAAATTTGATCAGATTTGGATGCTCAGGCAGGTAATTCTTTGCGACAACTGCAAGGCAGTTATTTTTATTGAGCACTTCGGAAACATAATTATGTCCATTAAAATTCTCACCCTGCAAAGCGAAAAAAATGGAATTATCTTTAATTTTTCTTGAATCTGTTGATACATAAAATGCCGATAAAGCCGTAGAGTTAATAATTTCAGCACTGGAAATATATTTCAATTGCAGAGGATCTACGGGAAGAACAAGACGATCGGAAGGAAATTCCATTTTTGCAGCTAACAGGATCTGTTCTTTGTCTGAAAACGGTATCTTCTCTGAACCGATCTCCTGATAAGTTTCGTGGCCTTTTCCTGCGATCAGGAGAATATCTTCAGGACGCGTAATTCTGAAGGCAGTCTGGATCGCCGTTTTTCGATCCCTGATTATCCAGAAGCGGGAACTTCCATGCGTTGATGAAACAAGGTCATCAATTATTGCAGACGGATCTTCTTTCCTGGGATTATCATTGGTGATAATAGCCAGATCAGCGTTACTCAAAACACTTTTAAGCATGCCGGGTCTTTTACCTTTATCGCGATTACCTCCGGCACCAAACAGGCAGATTATTCGTTGCGGTTTGAGCAGGCGAAGATCACTGAGCACTTTATCCAGAGCATCCGGTGAGTGAGCATAATCGAGATAGATTCTGCGATCTGTGATTTCTCTGATCCGTTCAAGTCTGCCTGGAACGGGCTGCAGGGAAGATGTGAAAGGAGATATCTGTTCCCAGGAAAATCCTGCTTCCTGAAAAACTGCCAGTATGGCTGCCAGATTGAATAAATTAAGTCTGCCGGTAAGAGATGAAATGAACTTTCTGGTTTCTG
>JAFGMF010000012.1 GCA_016927675.1 Candidatus Cloacimonadota bacterium | reverse complement strand
TAAATGTGAGGAGATGTAATGGTTAAGCTGAGACTTAAGAGAATGGGTAAAATTGATAAACCCTTTTACAGAATTGTTGCTGTTGATTCAAGAAAGAAGCGGGATGGGATCTATCTGGAATCGATAGGTTATTATGATCCTAAAACTGAACCCTTGACACTGAAAATTGATGTGGAACGTGCCTTACACTGGTTGAATGTTGGAGCTCAGCCTTCCGATACAGTGAATTCATTACTCAAGCGAGCCGGTATTTTAGAGAAAAAACACAATCTTAAAACCAAACCGGACGCCGAAACAGTAAAACAGGAAGAAAAACCAGCTTCAAAACCGGAACCTGTCACAGAACCAGCACAAGCACAAGCACAAGCACAAGCACAAGAGTCTTCACCGGTAGACCAAGAGGACTTAGCAGAATAAAAGGAGTTACAGATGAAAGAACTGATTGAATACATCGTAAAAGCTCTTGTTGACGATCCCAGTTCTATTGATATAAAGGAAGTTACCGGCGATAAAATAACTATCTACGAATTAAGAGCTTCCAAAAATGATATTGGTAAAGTAATCGGAAAAAAGGGACGCACTGCAAGTGCTATCCGGACAATTATAAATGCCGTATCAGCCAGACAAGGAAAAAGGGCGGTACTCGAAATAATCGAGTAAATGGAAATTTCGGATCTTATTGCCATCGGCAAGCTGAGTAAAAACAATACTCAACAAGGATTCGTTACACTCAGAGAAAATAGTGAATTCCGGGAAGAATTCCTGGAACTCCATGATTTATTTCTGGTCTTTACAGATCATAGAGTGAGATTAGTGACTTTAGAGCAGATTAATATTGAAAACAGGATCATGCTCAAATTCATCGAGACGGATGTTGTTCAGGAGGCTCTTCTCGATCCTGGTGCCCGGCTGATGATAGCCAGAGAAGATATTGGAAAATTTGATTCTATTGAAGAATCAAATCAGTTTCTGGATCATCAGGTCTTTTTTAAAGGAAACAGAATAGGAAAAGTTACAGATTCTTTTTTTAATTCCGCTCATCACGTTCTGATCATAGAATTAAATGATGGCAAAGAAGTGATGATACCATTGGTAGATTATTTTCTCGAAAAAGTAGAAAAAGATCAAATTCATGTTCATCACATTGAGGATCTGTTGAACTTATGAAGATACATGTATTAACACTTTTCCCGGATCTGTTTCAGAATTTTCTGCAGGAAGGCACTGTCGGGATAGCAGTAAAGCAGGGGATAATTGCAGTAGAAACGGTAAACATCAGAGATTTTACTCACGACAGGCATAGAACTGCAGATGATTATCCTTACGGGGGAGGAGCTGGTATGGTTATGAAACCTGAACCGTTATTCGAAGCCATCCAGTCTGTTAAAGCAGATACTCCGGCTCCGGTTGTTTATTTAACACCTCAAGGCAGGCTTTTGAATCAGAAGATCATGACAGAGTACAGTGGAATGAAGAGCATAATTCTGTTATGCGGGCATTATAAGGAGATTGATCAGCGGATCAGAGATACACTGATCGATGATGAACTTTCGATCGGTGATTATGTGCTTTCAGGAGGAGAAATCCCGGCAATGGTTTTGATTGATGGAATCGCACGATTACAGGACGGAGTTTTGAATGATATCGATTCAGCTTTGACAGACTCTCATCAACAGGGGATACTGGGATGTCCTCATTATACCAGGCCGGCTGAATTCATGGGGAAAAAAGTGCCTTCGGTTCTCTTATCGGGCAATCATCAGAAAATCGAAGCCTGGAGAAGGGAAAAAGCTCTGGAACTTACACGTAAAAACAGACCGGATCTGCTGAAAAATTCTGATGAGTAATATTTATCTGGGTCTTGTTCATTATCCGGTGATAAACAAATTCAACGAGACCGTGACTACTTCGATCACAAATCTGGATATTCACGATATTTCCAGAAGTTGCTGTACTTTTGGAGTGAAAAAGTTTTTCGTTATCAGTCCTTTGATGACCCAGAAAGAATTACTCTCCAGAATTCTGGATTTCTGGAAGACCGATTTGGCGATCAAGTTCAATCCTTTCAGGGTGGAAGCCCTTAGGCTGGTAAAATTCGTTGATTCGATCAGATCTGCTCAAGAATATATCAAAAAACAGGAAGAAATCAGTTCCCTGACGATAACCACATCGGCTACAAAACAAAAGTCAATTCTCAAATTTTCTGAATATGGAAACATAGACAAGCCGGTTCTTCTACTTTTCGGAACAGGCAATGGATTGTCCCGGGAAGTTCATGAACTCGCCGATTTTGTTTTAGAACCGATTACAGGTTCAGGTGAATATAATCACCTGTCTGTAAGGAGTGCAGTAGCTATTGTGCTGGACAGATTGACTTCCGAAAAATAGAGGAGGAAGGATGGACATACTTCATGAAATAGGCAAAGAAGAAATGAGAACAGACTTACCGGAGTTCCGGGTAGGTGATACAATCAAAGTTCATTACAAGATCAAAGAAGGTACTAAGGAAAGAATTCAGATTTTTCAGGGAATCGTGATCCAGAAAAGAGGTGAAAATATTTCACAGACCTTCACAGTCAGAAAGATCAGTAATGGCATCGGTGTTGAAAGGATTTTTCCTCAGCATTCTCCCAATATAGATAAGATTGATGTCGTTCGTTTCGGCAGGGTTAGAAGAGCAAAACTCTTTTACCTGAGAAAGGCGAAAGGAAAAGCTGCCAGAGTTAAAGAAAAGAAAAGATATTAGCTATCTTCGACAGAGCTCCTTCGGGAGCTCTTTTTTTTTGTTTTAAATCATGAAACGAAATTTTATTTCTCGGAAAATGCTGATTATCACGCCGCTATCTTGATTTCAAAACCCTGTCCTGGTCCCGCTTTCTGTCCTTCTCCTGCAGGGATTCTCTTTTATCATACTTCTTTTTTCCCTTAGCCAGTGCCAGGATAATCTTTGCCAGACCTTGATCATTGATAACAAGTTCAAGTGGTACCAGAGTATAACCCTGCTCATCCAATTTTGTCTGAAGTTTGTTTATTTCTCTTCGGTTCAACAGCAACTTTCTTGGTCTTTCAGGATCATGATTGTTATAACTTCCTTTATCGTAGACACTGATATGAAGGTTATAGAGCCAGACTTCGCCCTGTTCTATCCTTGCATAGCTGTCTTTAAAATTTATTTTTCCTGCTCTGACAGATTTGATTTCTGTACCCTGAAGCATAAGCCCGGCTTCAATCTGCTGTTGAATATAATAATTATATTCAGCTTTTTTGTTTCTAAACGTTTTCATCTCACCTCTTTTTGTTAACTATTTTTTTCAGGTAACTTTGTCAATTTGTTTAAGCACTATTCAGAAAAAAATAGACCACAAAAGATTTGACAAAAATGGTGTTCAGATTAAAAAGTTTTAACTTGTTTTCATGTGAATAAGATATACGGGGGGTTGATGCATAATATTGTATATATGTGTCTTACGGTTTTTATAGTGGCGATCTTATTCGTTTATTCCATCACACCCCTGGTAATAAAACTGGCACACCGCACCAATTTCTATGATCGGCCTGCAGCCAGGAAACTGCACAAGAAAGCTACTCCCCTGCTCGGTGGTGTAGCGGTGTTCTCCGGTTTTCTTATTCTGATGATCTATGTGATTTTTATCGGGCTCCATTCGTTATCGATTTCTATTATCGGTTATATACTTGGTTCTTTACTGATAGTATTGGTCGGAGTTATCGATGACAGACATGGAATGAAGCCATGGTTGAAATTGACCGGGCAGATTGTCTCATGTTTGATATTCATTGCTTCCAATAAATTGTTTACTCTGTTCGGTCCTTTTTATCTTACTCTTCCAATTCTGTTTTTCTGGATGGTCGGTTTGATGAATGCCCTTAATTTTCTCGATAATATGGATGGCATCATAACGGGTATGTCTGGGATCCTCGCTCTGGGATTCTATGCTTTCAGTTTTATCAGTAAAACGAATCTGCTTGCACAGGAAGCAAATTATATCTCAATATTATCTTTGATCTTTGCTGGAGCCGTTTTTGGTTTCCTACCCTATAATTTCAATCCGGCCAAGATATTTCTGGGAGATGCAGGGAGTCTTTTCATTGGCTATTTCTTATCAACCATGGGTATTCTTGCGGGTAGACTGGCAGTAATCGGGAAGGGCAGCAATCTATATTTTTTATATCCGGTTCTGCTTCTTAGCTTTGCGATCTTCGATATTTCTCTGGTCAGCATTACTCGAAAAAGAGATGGTCGTAAGATCAGTCAGGGAGGCAAGGATCACTCTACCCACAGAATCGGAACAGCTATTGGCTCACCGAAAATTACTGCTCTGATTGTCTATTTGATCAATATAATTATTGTGCTGGTTACCATTATCGTCTTTATCATGGATTCTGATAAGTTACTGATAATTTCAGTCATAATTTTTGGATGTTTTTTCCTCTTTTTTGCCCGTAAACTTGATGAGGTGCCGATAGTAATTCCGGAAAATCAAATACGGAAAAATAAGGGCAACGATAAGGGCTAGAGTTTTAAAGATCAGTTAATGGATCATAGAAGAGATTTGAGTGAGGAAAAAGGATCAGGATCAGATTCTTATCCCGGATGAATTTACAGAAAACAAAGCAGCTGATAGATTTCTACGGAGATAAATTCGAGAAAAAACTTTACCAAATAATAGAGTTTTTGATAAGTAACCAGATTAGCTAACAGAATAGCTGAAAGAGAACAGGGAAAAATGGGATTGGTAAATTGAGTAAAAAACTTAATATAGAGAAAATGAATCAAGAGGTAATAAAAACAGGAAACATCCTGAAGTTATGGATAGTATTGATCTTGTTTATTACAGGCTGCACATCTACAAGTAAATATAAAATTGCCAGGAATTTTTATCAGAAGGGAAATTATGTGGCAGCCATCCAGCAGTATGACAGCTTCCTCGAGAAATCTTCCAATGGAGCCTTAATCACCAAAGCCGAAATCGAGCGAGCCGAATCATACTATCAACTTGGCTTGACATCCTATGAAAAGGAGAACTGGGCTCTAGCCGGAAGGTTATTCTATCTGTCCAATTCAAATTATGCCGATGAGAAACTTGATGATTGTTACTATCAATTAGCTCTCAAGGCAAGAGAGCAGAACGATATTGATCGAACTCTGGAGTATTACGACTATATCATTTCCCACCTTCCTTCATCTGATATGATGTCCTCAGTTCTTTATGACAGGATTCTGATATATAGCGAACTTGGAGAGAAAAGACTAGCCTTGAAAGATTATGACCAGTTATGGTTGTATTTTCCACAGAGTGAATACATTGATAAAATTGAAGCAACGGTTTCACCGATCATAAGTGAAGAAAT
>JAFGMF010000130.1 GCA_016927675.1 Candidatus Cloacimonadota bacterium | reverse complement strand
TTGTTAAAGGCTTTTCCGACAGTAACAGAAGCACCATCCATGATGTTGATCCCATTGGAATCCATCAGCTCAAATTCAGTGTATTCAGCTCCAATTTCACCGCCTGACAGAACCTGGAATGCATAGCGATCTACAGAACTGCTTATCTTGATCGGATTTCCTTCAATTCCATTCAACTCCAATACTCCTCCATTTTCGATATCCAGGAAATTATCAAGATAGATCGATACTCCTTCAGAAACTTCCAGATATCCATTTATTACTTCCAGGCTATTTGATATTTTATGTGTTTTACCAGCAGTTAACAGAAGAGAATAATTTTCGGAAGAGGCTTTATCAACAAAGACATTATAAAATCTTTCATCTGTCAGCAGCTGAGAATTTTCATCGCCCGTAAATATAATCAGTGAAGTACCTTCATCAAAGTAATCGAGTCCGGGATAATTTGCCCAGTTGCCGGTAACATACATGTATGAAGGGGCAACATAATTACCAGAAGTGATGATGAAATCACCTTTAATATAAAATGGATTAAGCGCTGTAACGTTCTGTGTTCTGTTTCTTTCGTATATGTTTCCGGAAATTCTGTCCAGACGTTTGATCTTGTCAGAATTATTTTCCCCGTAAGATCTATTGGCAGTTTTATTGATCTTCAGTCCACCTACCCGGCTGCCCAATTGAATGTCAATTTCAGTATCGCTTTCTCCGTAAAGTTCAAGCATACAGTAGAGATAACAGTCATTTCGGTCACAATAGAAATCACCGGTTGTTCTGATGATCCCACCAGTCAGGTTCTCTTCCAGAGGGTAATCATCGCAGATCCTGATACCAGTATCATGGTAATCAAGGATGCCACCGCTCATATTAAATTCCACCGGACCAGACCAGGCCCAATAGCTGTTCGAACTGGCAGCTCCGATGATATGGAATTCACCTCCTTCTATTGTTAAAACATTGTTTATGTCAAGATAGCCGGACGGTTTATGGATCTCCAGCAAACCACTTGTGATTGTCAGGTCATGTTCCAGACTGGAACTGTTTATATTCAAAGCTGTGAATTCACCACCATTTACTCTGATGGTTCCATTCAACCAGTCCAATTCATCGCAATAAGTTATCCCGGAAGTAAAGCGCAATTCACCATTATTTTTATTGATTCTGAGCGTGGCAAATGTTTCTCCGTTGATTCTCTGGGTTCCGTTACCATTAAATATAACTACACCACTGCCTTCACCAAAACCACCAAATCCTACTTCGTCAGTCCAGTCTCCAACTATCTGGATCGTGTTACTGTCACTTACCAGTGAACCGGATTCGATTACCAGATCCTCCTCAATGATGATGCCAGAATCCAGGAATACGCTTCCGGCAATGATCAGATTGTTGAAATAGTCTCCCGGGTTAAAATTTATATGCTGGTTTGCTCCCTCGAAACGAACGGTTCCATTTGGGTATTCAAATTGGGCTCCCGCGTTATTATTAAAGCTTCCTCTGAATATCGTCGAGTTCAAAGACCAGCCGATAAAGTAGGAATCTGTGTAATTATAGAAATTGCCATTGATCACGAGGGGATATGTGGAATTATCGCTGTTTCCGACCCAGTTACCAGAATCTTTATCACTACGCAGATGATGGAAATATGAATCTTCAGATCTGCAGATGATCTCTGAGTTACCGGTACCATCAAATTCAACATATCCCAGATCCAGATGGATAGTACTGTTTCTTTCAAAATACCAGTCACCTCTAACCCAGATCTCACTGCTGCCTGCCTGGATATCGGCTATTGCACCTTCTTGCCAGACAATATCACCGTCAACAACCATTTTTGCCTGATTGGATGTCATCTCGAGTTCTCCACGTACTTCCAGATCTCCATAAACATTAAGCCAGCAATTATAAATCTCTACTCTGGCGTCAGCCATAATGGTCATATCATGACAATTAGCTCCGGAATCAACCAGCCGGATATCATAAGGTGTTCCCGCAGGGATTACTATATCAGTACTAGTATTTGGTATTACTCCGCCGCTCCAGTTATCTGCATCGTACCAGTAATCTGAAACGATTCCTCTCCAGATGCCGGGCTGTTCTATTCGAATGTTGTAATTTTTGCTGTATTCATCATTAGCCCAGACACACAGACCATATACATCTGGTTCGGTAATTTCGATGGCAATAGTTTCACTGATATCAGTACCAAGATAAGTAGAAGCAACCAGAGCATCAAGGCGATTACCATAGTAAGGCTCATCATTGGAACCGAAAATAGCCATATCAAGATTGGCATTTCCACCACCGTTTGGTTCCATAATTATATAGTAATTACCAGGCATTAGAGCAATATCCCACATCCTGACAACATCTTCAGCCGCTGTCCAGTTGAAGGGTCCATTTGTTCCGTAATATAAATCTTCTCTTGCACCTTCATATTCCACCCGGGCTTCTCCTGATCCCAACGGGCGGAAGATCTTGATCCCTCTTTCTGTCCAGGGTGTATGTCTTCCATCTATCACTACAAAATCCATGGGATTGTAAGAACTTAGAAAGGATCCGATTAATTCTGTTTCAAACCAGGTGTCACTGAATAATCTCATATTCCAGTCTTCATCATCAGAACTCACCATTTTTCTTACTCCCACTACTACCCAGGTAGAAGTAAAATTACTAAAACGGAAATACTGTGGTTCTCTATTACTGACAATGCTGTTACCACTGTTAAGTTCCGGAATGGAACCTCCCGGGGAGATAATGAAATTTCCAAAGGAACTGTCTCCACCCAGCTTGGAATCTGACTCATCATATAATCCAATTCCTATCCGGGCAGATGTCGAGTTGATCCAATCCGGGACAACCCAGTCAAACTCCCGGTTATTTGGTGCATTTTCTGTCACATACTGCTGAGCTGCACCTCCGTTACCTATGATAGAAAACCAGATTGATACCTGATCTCTGTATTCACTATCTTTCTGCCAGGCGATTTCATAAACAGCTCCGGCTAAAAGCGTTTCACCGTTGCCATCGCTGTTATATCCCAAATCTCCGCGGGGATGAACTAGGTTGATTCCTTTACCGTAACCTCCTCCGGGTATTATTATGATTACAGCATCAATTAAATCTTCACTCAGCCAGTCGATTGTGCTTGTGTGAGTATTATGAACAGCAGCATGATTTGTATCTGAATTGTATCCGACGCCACAGTTGCTATGTCCAGGCTCACTTACAAGAAAGGGACGGTCTAAAACTGTCTGATTAATAACACTGTTAAAAAGATTTCCGGTTGTAGTGATATAATTATTAAAGTCATAATAATTATCATCTGTAACAATTGTGATTCCGGGAGCAATATTGCTCACAGCTGTAGATCCTGATGACAATGTATCAGTTTCCATGGCAATTGCTAATTCCCTCTGCAGATCGGGAACCTGATAATCCCATTCAACCTGAATGTTATCATACCTTTGAAAATGATACTCTACCAGCAGGGCAAAGTTCTGATCGTTGATAACTGATATATTGTCCCAGTAGGCCAGAGCCATTGTCGCAGCAGTAGGAGAACAGCCATAACTCCAGTCATAGTAAGGTACAATTTCGTGATGATCAATAAAATATTCATTACGGGTAAGAGTTTTTTGCCCTGAGAGATATTCTGCCCAGGATTGCGAATGGTCGGATCTTTTGCAGAAAGGTTCCGTATATTCTGTCTGCTTCCTGAATTCATCTTCGTTGCATATTTTACGGGGTGGATAAAGTTTAACATAGACTTTTTCCGTATCTGCCTGAAAACAGTACCAGAGATCGAATCGGTTGATAAAATACATTTTCTCCAGTTCAACGGGCTTACCAAGATGAGCTTCTGCCAGTTCCTCGGCTTTCCAGCCAGAAGCAAATTCCTGGGAAAGACATTGTGAATA
>JAFGMF010000129.1 GCA_016927675.1 Candidatus Cloacimonadota bacterium | reverse complement strand
CTCAGATTCAAAGCAGCATTCTCTGCTGATAACAGTCATTTGCTCAACCTTCAATAATTCTCTACTAAACATGAAACTTTCACAACCGGGTTAATCAAATTTCTCAGTTCACCTTAGATATCTGTTTAATCAACTGATTATACAATACCAGTTCTGAGAATAAATGTCAAATTTAATCTGAATGTTAAGTTAACAAAGTTTATAAAGACCAGAGCTGATTTGAAATTGAGCAAGGCTGATAATTTTCTGTTTTTTCATGCACAAGAACAGATGAGATAGGCAGTTTCTTCTTCACCTGGTATGGATATAATTTAATGATTTTCCGAAATCAGGTTAATTACAGGATCAGGTTCCTCCTGCCAATTTGCCGGTATATTTATGATAGATACTGGTAAGGACGAGTTGCGGATTGATATTGCCTACAAGCAGTTTCAAGGTTTTTTCCATATATTCGATCAAGTCGTAAACGTAGTTTTCCACTGCCGGATTTTTCAGATACATTTTTTCCAGCATTTCCGTATTATCCAGATTCACGATTTCAGTTGGAGCGATTTTCAGATAAGTTAGGTCACTGGTCCAGATGATCAGATGAGAGATAATTTCTGCCAGCTTTGTCTGGCTTTTCACAGAGCGAAATTCCGAGGCATATTCGATAAAGCGAAGATCATCGTGGTCGAGAATTATTTTAATGAGTTCCAGTGCATTTTCTCTGGATTCGATCGAACTCGAATCCACCAGCCTGAGAGCTTTTTCCATGCTGCCATTGGCGATTCTGGCATAGAGTTTTGCTTCGATGTTTTCCAGAAAACGGTTTTCAATCAGCTCTTTTTCGATAATATCTCGCGGCAGAGCCTGAAAAGTTATTTTCTGGCAACGTGAAAGTATAGTAGGCAGCAGGGAATTCGGATTGGCAGATGTTAGAATTATCAAAGCGTCCTGAGGAGGTTCTTCCAGAGTTTTCAAAAAAGCATTGGCGGTATTAATATTCATGGATTCAGCGTCTTCCACGATATAAACTTTATATTTTGCCTCATTTGGTGTAAGATTGATTTTGTGTTCCAGCATTCTGATACTGGAAATTCTGATTTCAACTTTGGAAGAAAAGATAAACTCTTTCCAGGGAGTTTCGATCTTATTCTTAATGTAATCTTGGTATTCATTCAGTAATTTATCTGATTTCACCTCTCCTTCAGGAGATACATCCAGATTTGGAGATGGGAAAATAAAAACAAAATCAGGATGTGTGAAATTCAGGAATTTCCGGCAGGATGAACAGATTCCGCAAGGCTTTGTGTCAATTTCTGATTGGCAGTTCAGAGCCATTCCGAAATAAAGGGCAGTGGTGAATTTGCCGACTCCATCCGGACCATGGAAAAGATAACTGTTGGCTATCTTATCCAGTTGCAGAGCCTTCTGCAGGATATTTATCACTCTGCTCTGACCGCGAATTCGGGAAAACATCAGGAATCCATTCCCGGGAAATTCTTTTTCAGATAAACGCTTTTATATTCAGACGCCAGAATATCCATATAGATCTCATCATATTTTCCGCCTGCAACAATCAATCCTTCACGTCTGCGACCGATAATCTTAAAACCTGTCTTTTCATACGAACGGATGGCCCGTTTGTTGAAGCTGAATACTTCGAGCATGATATTATTAAGATTCAGAACATTGAATCCATAATCCAGCAGCAGTGATAAAGCTTCACTTCCATAACCCTTATCCCAGTATTTTTTGTCTCCGATAAAGATTCCCACTTCAGCTTTACGGTTACGATCATTAATTCTGAAGATGCTGCAGTTACCGATCAACTGATCATTTTTCTGAGTGACAATCCCGAAGATCTGAGCCTGGTTCTTGATCATGTCCTGGAGGATCATTCTTTCTCTTTCCAGGCTTAACTGCTGATTAAAAATCAACAGACTATTAGCGACTTCCCAGTCATTAAGCCATTCGCAGTACTGCTCGGCATCATCCGGGCAGATCGGGGAAAGATAGACTCTTTCTCCCGGAAGTTTTTTAAAATATTTCATTATTTCTCCACGAGTAAACAAATTCTTTCCAGGGTTTTTTCTTTTCCAAGGATGCGCATGATCACAGGCAGCTCGGGACCCCGGGTGTTTCCGAACAAGGCCAGTCTTAAAGGAAAATACAGCTGTTTACCTCGTACGCCAGTTGCTTCGGTGGTTGTAGCCAGAAATTCATTAATGGCATTTTCGGAAAGATCAGATACCGATACCAGATTTTCTTTCCAGAAACGATAGACTTTCTGGGATGTTTCAGCAGAGATCATTTGATGATCATCATCTCCAAATTCCAGCGTTTTGAAGAAAGGGGCTGTTACTTCCGGGATTTCTGCTAGTGTGGATATCCTGTCCTGTACAAAGGCAATAATATCCGCCAAAACTGCTTTGTCGGATATCTGATAACCTGCTTGCTGCAAATAGGGAAAAGCTCTCTCTGACAGCTCTGTAATTGTAAGCTGGCGGATGTATTGAGCATTCATCCATTTCAGTTTTTCCTGATCAAAAACAGCTCCCGCTTTGGTGATCCGTTTCAGAGAAAATTCTTTTTCCAGTTCAGGCAGACTGTATATTTCCCGGTCACTGCTGCTGTGCCAGCCCAGCAGAGCCACGAAATTAACTAAAGCTTCGGGCAAAAAGCCTTTGAGCAGGAAATCTTCTACGGCAACATCGCCCTGGCGTTTACTCAGTTTACTTTTATCTGGATTCAGCAGAAGAGGTAAATGAGCCATTTTTGGTGGTTTCCAGTCAAAATACTGATAGAGTAGAAGATGTTTAGGTACACTTGATAACCACTCTTCACCTCTGATGACATGTGTGATGCTCATCAAATGGTCATCGATCACATTTGCCAGATGATAGGTGGGAAAACCGTCTGATTTGATCAGGATCTGATCATCAACCATATCCCAGGGAAAGGTTACTTTTTCACGGACAAGATCGTAGAAAAATATTTCACCTTCAGATGGAACCTTCAACCGGATCACATGTTGTTCTCCCGAAGCTAAACGGGTTTGTACTTCTGTGGGGGTAAGGTTGCGACAGCGACCGTCGTAACGGGGATGTTCACCATTCTGTTTCTGCTGCTCACGCATGGTCTCCAGGATGTCAGTGGTGCAGAAGCACGGATAAGCAGCTCCTTTTTCCAGTAGCAGATCTACATACTCACGATAGATTTCCGTTCTTTCTGATTGAAAATACGGTTGTGAATCACCATTTTTCTGCGGACCTTCATCGTAATCAAGACCAACAGCCGCCAATGTTCGAAGCAGATTTTCCACAGCTCCATCAACATAACGGGTCTGATCTGTATCTTCTATTCTGAGGATGAAGACACCACCGGTTTTCCTGGCGTAAAGATAGTTGTAAAGTGCTGTTCTTAAACTCCCGACATGGAGATAACCTGTTGGACTCGGGGCGAATCTGACCCGGATTTCTTCATTCATAACTTACTCCTTAAAAATTCAATTCTAACATATTTTTGAGAAATCTGATGTCAATCCGAAAATTGTCCGTCTTT
>JAFGMF010000128.1 GCA_016927675.1 Candidatus Cloacimonadota bacterium | reverse complement strand
GCTGTTTTACGCATGTGTACAGGACCATGATCGTTATAACCCAGCCGCTTGATCGATACCGTATTTGCATAATCCTGCAAAGCTTGAATTTCAGGATCAGTAAAGACAAATTGGACAACCTCCAGGGCTCTTCCGGTCAAATTCTTCAAAATCTGCCGTTCCAGACTTTGCTGTTTAACTGAGATGTTCACTCTTCCTCCCACAAAAAGATAATTCAAAAAGATTTATAATTGCAATCTGTTAAAAGGACTAAAAAAAGGCAATGATTTTTTAAAACAAAAAATATTGACATAGAAATTGGGGGTTTTTAGTTTGGCGCTTCGTAATAACTTTGGGCCTGTAACTCAGTGGTAGAGTATCTGACTTTTAATCAGAGAGTCGATGGTTCAAGTCCATCCAGGCTCACCAGAATAGAATAATTGTGTCCCGTTCGTCTAGTGGCCTAGGACTCAGGATTTTCATTCCTGCAACAGGGGTTCGATTCCCCTACGGGATGCCATTTCGCAGGGTGACGGATAAGCTCCGCCACCCTGCATTTTTTTCTTTTCAGTTAGACTAGAAGATTAGTTGTACAAAATATACAATTTTAGCTAATATTGCTTCTTATAATTCAGTGGCAAGGCAAATCCTGCTCTGATATTGACCTGGAAGAAATCCCCAGGATCGTTATACGGATATGTGCAGGTTAGTTCAAGAAAGGCTTTTTTATATTTAAAACCAAAACCCCAGATAAGGGTATTGATGAAATTAATAGATAAATTTTTTTTTAACTTCTTGCCTTGTTTTGCGGCAATAAGAAATCCGTAACTTCCAGTAGAATAGAATTCGATAGCTCCTTGAGTTGAGATAAAATACTTAACTGTAAGGGGAAATGAAACATCCCACTTTTCCTCATATTTACAAGAGTCAACGATTGTAGCAGCATAAATTTTGGAATAACTGCCCTCAGGTTGGAAACCTATGGATATCCTGTTATGAACCCATACATCGAGTCCAAAAGAAGCAGATATTGCTGGATTATATCCTTCTCGTGATGATACAATAAATGCTGTTCCAATAGTGAAAAGAAAATCACTTTTTAATGAATGCAACCTGGAAATAAAAAGCAGTATAACAACTAAAATCAGAATATTTTTTTTCATTGTTTCCTTTGTGATAGATAATTTATTTATGCCTTTCGAGTTCTGATATAAATCAAGTTACCCTGATCTGAAGATCAGATTTGAGAAAAGCATTCAGTGTTAAAAAGTTTATATTGAAATTACTTTGTCAAATTTAAAAACATTTCATTAGTTTTATTGATAACATTATTCAAAAATATTCAAAAATATCATCCAACTGCGTTCATCCCAGTATCAAGTCATGTAATTCAAAAACTAACTGATCTAAAACTTTGCAATTATCCAAATCATTTTAATCTCATAGCTACTATCAGTTATAAATTACCCGATAATGTCGAAAATCCGGTCATTGAAATCTTTAATATCAAAGGCCAAAAGGTAAGATCACTTCGGGCGATCCTTGATCCTGATTTATCGAGTGGCATGAGAAGTGTGGTTCGGGATGGGACAGATAACGATCATAAATCTGTATCATCAGGTGTTTATGTATATCGAATCAGAATGGCCACCAATATAATAATATCGCAGAAAAAGTTACTGTTGAAATAGTTACATGAAGCCATGTACCAGTTCAGGAATATTATCGAGCCGGTTTCGTTTTTTTATAATACCTGCAGTCGACATCGTATCGGCGTCAAAAAAAATAGAGATAGAATGCCGTAAACAGGCAAAATAACAACCATATAACTCATGGTTTGGGATTACTGGGAAAAAATTATGTTGCCTGATTTTTCCTGTAATTTAATTTCTGGACTCCTGAAGATTGCATTCGAAAGCCACAGGTAAATTGAAGTCTGGGAACATCGTCTAACTTGCTGTCTTTCACAGTTCCTGTTGCGTAAATCAGAAACAGTAAAAGTCTCTTCCTGGTAATAATATTCAATCTGGTTTGCCTGAAAAAGTCTAAAGAAAGTCTTTTATCATGAAAACTCGTTGCTGTCTGCTGATTACCATAAGTATCATTTTCTCTAACCACCGACAGCTAATATTTTCTTATGGTTGTTCTTACGAAGAATACCAGTAACGATAATATCTGCGGAGTAATCTACGTCATTTGTAAATCAATTGTCGTTTATACGGCTGACGTAGAAATCTTCACCGAAAGATTCTCACGGTGCGCAGCAAAGTCTTGCTCAATGTAAACTGGCAAATTACAGGAGGGAAAAGAGATGAGAGCTCCTTAAATAAAAGTAATTTTAACCGTACCGTAACCCGAATTAAGAAAAAATCATTAAACCAAAACAAATACTGCCAGATTCATCTGGTATTAGACTTTTAATCATTCTCATTAGAAAATTAAACTTCAATAATTCGGAATCTTTCTATTGAGAAACAACTTCTGTAGGAGATTTTATTATGCTTAATAAAAACATTAAGAGATTTATGATATTGGCAATGATACTAGGGTTTATTTCAGGTTCTGTGGTATTATATGCAGATTGTGAGATGATGGCAATGATAGCCAAAATAGGGAGTAACATTTCCTGGCTCGGTTCACAATCGGAAGATTGGGATGATCCTTATGATTTTTTCCAGTTCATGAAAGATGAATCGGGTTCCACTTATCAGAATGATGGTTATGGTGTAATTTATTATTCTGATGATAGTTCTATTTACTTTAACGTAAATAATTATTATGATAATCAAAATCAAGCGTGGTATAAAACCAATAGAGATTCCAGTGGTACATGGGTAAATAACTCAACCTGGTATGGTGATAATAATTCTCATTGGCAATGGGATTATTCGGAACCCCTGGATGAAGTCATCATACCCAAGATAATGGATTCCGATACTGAAGCTTTAATTGTACTGGGACACGACAGAGAAGGTACCGGTGGTCATGGCAATCATCCTTTCAGAATGCAATTGGAAACAGGAGAAACCTGTTATACTTTTGAGCATAACGGTTACTTTACAATTTCAAATATGAAAACGAAGTTTTATAACAGAACGGAGGCTCTGCATCCGGGGTGGTTTGACGAGCCGCTTCACACTTCGAACTGGGATGGTGTTCCCGTAGCAAATCCAACCAGCGACACCCAGCTCACCAGCTGGATCGACAGTGAATTATATTTTCATTACGTCCTGGCAAATATCGAGGAAGCCGGTGGTGATGTTATTCAGGGAATGTATAATGCCCTCAGCTATGACTTTAATGTAAATTCCAGTTTGATCGGATCAAACGAGAGAGCCAATTTCATATTTTCAGATGGCCTTAATATGTACGCGTATAGAGGTACAAATTACGCCGATTATGACCTGTACTATATCGAGAACACCGATTTCTGGGGAATCACCTCCGGAACAGCCAGCGGTTCTCAACTTCCCCGCTATAACCTGGCAGTTTTTTCTCCTTACGGAGATGTCGAAATCATCAATTTAGCAAATCCGCCTGTTTTTGCTTCCGGAACAATAAGCCAGAATACCGATTGGGATTCCGATGTTCTGATAACTGATGATCTCACCCTGCTGGAAAACTGCACTCTTGATGTTAATGCTGAAGTTAATTTTGCTTCCCAGTACAAGATTAATATTCTGGGAGAGGTTGATCTTCAAGCAAATGCAGCTTTCCATGTTTCTCATTCTTCCTCTGTTTATGTTATAGATGATGGAGAGTTTATCCTCTTTGAAGGAGCAGGATTGCATCTTACTGATCACTCTGCTGTCATTGTTGATGGTGTCGGTGCTCAGCTGACCCTCGACTGGGGAACTTTTGTATCCGGCGATGAAGCAAAACTTCGCTGCGACTGGTGTCCGGGGGATCGGATCATTGCCCAAAACGGCGGTGTGATCCAGGCTGGTGATATTGAATATTTTACTAACCAGCCCGAAATTGAGATCTATTCCACTTCCACGAAGAGATGGAACGGTTTTGAGATCGATGCGGGATCGATTAACAGCACTTCTGAATTCACCAACTGCAATTTCTCCGCTTGCGGCATTGTAATGACCGGAGAAGATAACAATGGTAATCTGGATATCTACAACTCCCGGTTTGATGACTGCAATTCAATTTATGTAAGAGATATTAATCTGCTGAGAATCGAAGGCAGTCCCGCTAATCACTGTGAATTCACCAATTCTATTCAAGGTACGATCTTTGTGCATGGTTCGGATATAGCAATTTCCTATACGGATATTTATGATAACGGCTGGGACGGATTACATCTCGTTTATCAATCTACCGGTGGTGGCGGTGATGAGCTTGGCATATTCAACTGTAATATCTATAACAATGGTGGAAATGGAATCTATCTGAATGATTATATTGTTCAGAACTGCCAGACAAACTACATTCATGGTAATGAAGAACATGGTATCTACAGTTGGGATGGCAGGATCATCAACGAAAATTCGGGAAATGTGATAGAAAATAATCTGAAAACCGAATATATTGGCAAAACCCTGTTCTTCTATCCCTTGACGGATGGGGATAATACATTTAACGATTCGAATAATAACGGTGACTGGGATCAATACGTTCTCGCTGCGCTGGACTGGGAAACCGGTGACGAGCAGATCCCTGTTTATGGCAATAATATCCCGCAGCAATATGATCATACCAGGTTTTTCCCGCTCTGGGAAACATACGATTTTACCAATGGTGCGATTATCCCTTATGTACGCCAATTGCTGAATCTTGCCCTGAGCTATGTAGGAGTTGAAGCTTATGATCTGGCAGTTCCCATCCTGAAGGATATTATCAATGATTATCCTGATTCAAAGGAAGCTGCAATTGCCTTAAAAACTTTGTATTACATCGAAAACAGAACTACTATGGATTATGCAGCCCTGCGCGATTATATGGATTCCATCGAGATCGATCCCGTCTCCAAACTCGCTGAAGCAAAAACAGATGTGGTGATAAAGACTTATATGAAAGAAAATGAATACCTTACTGCGATTGCCAAAATAGAAGAGAAGATTGCCGGATTGACATCTGAAGATGAGATCCTGTATGCCATGCTTGATGAAGCATACTGCGAACTGATGCTTCTAATCGATGGAGATAGACTCTCTTTTGAAAACTACACCGTCTGCATTACCTCAGAAGATGATTTCTATGCTCAAGCCGCAGAATTGGAATCCCAGCTTTCTGCCTTCAATGATTTTGCCCAGCAACCGGAAAATGCAGTTGCTTCAGCTTTGATCGTAGAGCAGAATTACCCCAATCCCTTCAACCCGGAAACAACAATCTCTTATAATCTTCCAATGGATGGAAAAGTGGAAATTGCTGTTTTCAACATCAAGGGTCAGAAAGTTAAACAGCTTGTGAATAACCAGTTTACGGCAGGTCAGCACTCGGTAATCTGGAACGGCACAGACTCTAATGAGAAAGCAGTTTCTTCCGGAATCTATTT
>JAFGMF010000127.1 GCA_016927675.1 Candidatus Cloacimonadota bacterium | reverse complement strand
TCATATCCAGAGAGTGAAGCAAGTTCAACATTGTTAATATAAAAGGCAAAAATATCATTACCCAGTAGGGTGCTTTTCCAGCTGAAACTTATCTCTCCGACTTCAGTTGTCTCCAGAGTATATGCAAGAATCGAAATCTGACCGTCTAATACATAGCCCGTCCGGGCACAGAAATTTCCCTGAACAGCTTGATAACCAGAGATCAACCAGGGCGTATAGCTGTTCATCTGCCAGTCAAGACTGGAAAAATCGCCGGTTTCAAAATCATCTGATCTGGCAGCTCTCAGCTGGAAGCTGAGGATAATGATCATAAATACCGATAAAAAGAGCTTCATTTAATCTCCTTTGTCATGAACATATAAACCAATATCAGGAAATTTTTGTAAAGAATTTCTTCCTGTTCAGTGGATTTATTCCAGTTAACAAAAACCCCTGCCGTTCAGCAGGGGTTTCTCATCATTCCAAAATTGAGGGGGAGGAAAGATGAGCCATCTGATTTAAATCAATACAATATCTGTTCCAAATGATATTATTTCTAACAAGTATTTGATAGCTTCTTATTTTAAAGAGTAATAGTAATATAACGTGGCTTTATTCTATTTGATCTGGAATTAACTTCAGCAGTTAAATTCGCAATAAACGGTGATTATACGTCGGGTTTTTCCTGCAGACAGTTTTTATCGCGCAGATAAGTAAACCGCCATCGAGATCCGAGACGCTTGGTCAGCATTGGTCGTGGCCAGGAGGTTTTTCTGAAGAGAATAATGAGGAACCAGACAATCAGAATAATTCCCTTAAAATAACTACTGATACTGATACTCCACCAGACACCTTTCAAGCCGAGTAATGATTCTCGGGAAAGGATCAAAGCTGCCGGAACTCTCAATCCGGTGAACAGTATCCCGATCAATGATGGAGGGATTGTCCGCCCCAGACCATGGAAAGCACCAGCTGAAGCTATTTCAATGCACATGAATAACTGAGAGTAACCCAGAATCCGAAGATACACCGAGCCCATTGCAATCGATTCAGTTTCAGGAATAAAGATCCGAAAAATCGGTTCAGCCAGAAAAACAAAAAGCGTTGTCGATATTAAACCAATCACTGAAACAGAGCTTAATCCGGCAAAATAGACTTTTCTGATCCTGTCCCATTTCCCGGCTCCGTAATTCTGCCCGATAAAAGTTGCCATGGCAGCAGCAAAACCATCCGCAGTCATCCAGGATATTGCTTCGATATGTGCTCCCACTTTCTGTATGGCAATAGGAACAGGACCCCACTGGGCTACTATCCGGGCAAGAAGCATGGCAAAAAGTGTGAACAGCGCACTGTGAAGACCTACAGGAGCTCCGAGTTTAATGATCTTGGAGATATATTTCCAGGAAGGAAGTCTGATCAGCTTCATCCTGGCAAGTTCCCTGCTGTTACGGCTGATCACGATGACAAAGATAACTGTGACCACAAACTGAGAAAAAATCGTTGCCATTGCAGCTCCGATCACACCCATTTCCGGAAAAGGACCTAATCCGAAGATTAAAATCGGGTCGAGAATAATGTTAAGTACCAATCCTGTGGAATTAATCAAAAAGGGAGTTTTACTCTCACCCAGACCATTCAGAATACCGGAGAATACAGGATTGATGAACATGAATGCGATTCCGCAGGAGACGATGGTAAGATAGTTGATGGCATTATCTATCACCGGCTGCTCGGTTATCCCGAAAAACCCGATCAAAGCTTTTCGTGTTAAAAGAAGCAATGAAGCGTAACCCACAGACAGCAGGAAATTCAGCTGCAGGGCATTCCGGGCATAATTTCTAAGCTCGCGGTTATCTTTGCGGCCAACTGCCTGGGCTACTCCTACCTGAGCTCCAATCTTGCACATGATGATCAGAGAAAAACCAAGCCAGGTAAAAAAACCGGCAGTACCAACGGCAGCTACTGCTCTGCTGCCTACTCTGCCGATCCAGATCAGATCGGTAAGATTATATGCCATCTGCACCAACGAAGTTGCCATTATCGGCAACGCCAGTCTGAGCAGAGGTTTCATTATCCTGCCATTGATAAGATCATTCCCGTTATCCAGCAATCAAGCCTCCCGAAAACAGCAAGATAAAAGCAGATAATTTATGTCTATTTAAAAAAATGAATTCTTTCTTTCCGGATATTAATTTTGGTTTAGCATATTTTGAATCTACCTTCCCCTTTTTTGTCCGTTAACGTACAACATTGTCTAATAATGGACTATCCATCTCATTCTGAAATCATGATAACTTGTTAAAATTAAAAGAAGTAAATTACTGGCACATTCTTTGCTTAAGATAATCAAAATAAAGGAATAAGGGAAATGAACGAAGATCGGTGTTAACAAACAGTTAGTAAAAAACACCTAAAACAGGCGGGTAGCTCCCATTTCGGCAGTTATGAGGTTAATCAAGGAAGATGTGCAAAGATATGGTCAGATTAATTTTTATTATAAATACGATTTTAGCTGTATTCGTGTTATATTCCAAGGAAGTGATCAATATCCCGAAAACTGAATTACCACCGGTCATTGATGGAATTATTACAGATGGTGAATGGGATAATGCCTATTGGCATGATGAATTTTATCAAACCTCTCCGGGTGATAACACAGAACCGTCCGAGAAAACGGAAATCGGCTTGATGCATGACGATGAAAATATCTATCTGATGGCAAAATTCTTTTTTACCGATCTGAAAAGATTTCGTGATAATCACTGCAGCCGCGATGCGATCTTCACCACAGACCGCTGTTACTTTTATTTCGACACCTTTCACGGCAATGAACGAGCTTATTATCTGGGTTGCAACGCCAATGGTGAGCAGGCGGACGGCATCGTGCTGGAAGAGATCGACACGACCATTGATATTTATTATATTTCCAAAGCGGATAAAACCGATTATGGCTTTTCTCTGGAGATCATGCTGCCTCTGGAAAGCATCAAATATAAAAGTGGCAGTAACGTTGAATGGGGGTTTTTTTTCAAACGGCTGATTCCAGCTGGCACAGAAGAGATCTCCAGCCATAAAGTGCAGAGAGGAGGTGGCAATTTCTATGATAATTATGCCGTGATCCGCTTTACGGAATTGCCAACAAACCGTAATCTGAAGCTCATTCCGGCAATTGTGGCAGATTATAACACATTTGAAGATAACGTGTCAGACATGGAAAAATCAAAAAAAAATCTGGAACCGGAGTTGAATATTTTTTATGAGCCTAATTCCAGCTTGATGACCAGATTCACGTTCAATCCCGATTTTAATATCATCGAAGCTGACGGATTGGAAATCGATGTGAATGATCGTTATCCCCGCTATTATCAGGAAAAGCGGCCATTCTTTATCGAGCAGACAAATCCGTTCCAAACCGATGTGAATATCTTTTATACCAGGCAGATCGTCGATCCCATAGCCGGCGCTAAAATCTCAGGTTCCTTTGGCAGCACATCGGTTTTTGCGCTGGCAGCCGTTGATGAAGATGTGCCTGGCGATCGTTTTTTCACTGACGAAGAGGCAGCTTCCAAAACGGAAAATGCCGTTTTCGGCTTTGCCAGCGTCTGCCGTAAATACGGCGGGAACGGATTTCTGCGCAGCGCAGCTGCTCTCAGGAATTTTAATGATCATAATAATATCGTGCTCAGCTTCGATGCCAATAAACGCTTTTCCCGAGCCATCACTGCAGATTTTCAAATGGCAGGCTCTGTTAATGAAATAGATAACAACGCAGGGAAAACCGTGATAAATCGCGGAATCGCCGCAGCTGTGGATGTCGATTACTATAACGGAACCTGGTTCATCAACAACGAAATTACAGCGGTTTCAAAAGATTTCCGGGCAGATCTGGGTTTTCTGGATGATATTAATCTTGTTAAATTCAATAACCATCTTGAATACCAGATACACGCAGACACGGATGATGAATTGATACGATATCTTGAATTTGCTAGCAGCCAGAATATCAAATATACCTTCGATCTTAAGGATGTGAAATCGCATTACTGCGAGATCAAGACCGGAGCAATTCTGATGAACTCATTTGAATATTGGACAGGCTTCGAATTGATCATGGATAATTTCTACGGCAAAGATTATTATACACATTATCCCTGGCTTTTTCTAAAATATGAGCTGACAAAACAGATCAAACTGGAGACCCTTTTCGTGGATGGTGTGAATGTCTATTACAATTTTGATACTCTCAAAGGCGAATTCGGTGATTTCTATAAATATGAGAATACCTTGCAATTGCGACCAAACAATCTGCTGGATATCGAATTCAAGCATAAATACCACGAAACAGAAAATAAATATATCGCCCGTTCCTACGAAGTGAAAGCAAAATTTCAATTCCACAAAAACTTCTGGGTCCGTCTGATCGTTCAAGCCATCAATCATGATCTGATCAGATCTGGAAATAATACCAAACGTATAAGTATCTACCCCCTATTTACTTACAAGCCAAGTTCACAGACTGCGATCTATCTTGGCGCGAGCGGAATACAGGAACAGGTCAGACCCACTAGCAGCCGAGATTATCTGGAAGATTATCGGGACTTGACGTATTTCCTGAAGATCAGTTATACGTTCGATGTGATGTAAATTTGGAGTGCATCAATTATTTGATGCAAAACGACAAAGTCGTTTTCATGATGAAACGGGAGTCTGATATAATCTGCGTTCCCAAACAGAGTGGTTTGGTCAGTTCAATGAAGAATTTGTAGAATTATAGAAGTGAAAAAAATGTCATCCTGCCTGCCAACCTTAGTTTTAACGAAGGCTGGAGTTCGACTATAGTCGAGTATCGAAGGATATGGCATGATTTAAAATGTATTTTAAAGCGGGAGTTTCGGCATTAATATTGCATTACCAAACAGAGTTTAGGGACGAGAAAAAAAGGAAAATCATGGATTTTACTTTTCTTATAGCGTTAGTTTTGATTCTTTTTATAATCTTCTTAATGTATCTGCATATTAGAAAGAAATATGGTAATCAATTAACAAATTTTAAAATCTATTTCTATCTCGGAATTCTATTTATAATTCAAGGAATAGCAACTAAATACATAGTTTTTGCTTTTGTAGGATTAATTTTTATGATAGTTGGTTTAGCAAATAAAAAGAAGTGGAGAGATTTTGAGGATTGACAAAATATTTCCACCAAAGAGAAAAAAATAAAAATCGTTATAATCATTTTATTAACAATAATTTTTCTGTATCTTTCAATTACGAATTATTGGTTGAGGTAAAAAATGAACGAGACAATAAGAATATTGATGAATCACAGATCGATCCGAAAATATACTAAAGATGTACCTTCTGAAGAAGTGATCGAGACGATCGTGAAAGCAGGACAGCAAGCGGCTTTCGCAGGGCAATTGGGTAGTCTGATCTTATCGCGCGATCGTAGTAAACATCCATTCTCAGCACCACTTTATTTTATTGCCTGCATTGATATTCATCGGATGCAGAAAGTGATGAAAAAACGAGACTGGGATCTGGTCTCTTGCGATCTGGCAATGTTCATGTTCGGAGTGCAGGATGCCTGTTATCTGGCTCAAAATCTGGTGATCGCAGCCGAAAGCCTGGGACTGGGTACCTGCTATCTGGGTTTCGTCCCTTTCAATGCCGATAAACTTATAGAAAAGTATAAACTGCCTGCCAAAGTCTTCCCACTGGTAGGGATCTCGGTTGGTTATCCAGCTGAAAAGCCACCGGTGCGTCCCCGCTATCCAATGGATTTTGCCTGCTATGATGGAGAATATCCCAAATTTACGGATGATCAGATTTCCGGAGCTATGAAAGTAATGGACAAAGGTTATCTGGCGGAGGATTACTAC
>JAFGMF010000126.1 GCA_016927675.1 Candidatus Cloacimonadota bacterium | reverse complement strand
ATTACATACGTTAGAAAAGGAGGAATGGATGAAAAACATCAAACTGGTCTTGCTTTTACTCATAGTAGCTGCAATTGTCATTATTGTTCTCCAGAATCAGTCGTCCTGGCAGGTTCGTTTTCTCTGGTTTACCGGAGAAGTGCCCGGCATTGTTCTCTTGTTCTTGACTGCCGCGGCAGGTTTTTTTGTTGGGATTGTAGTTACTCTTCTGATAAAGCGTGGGGCAAAATCAAGACATAGAACCGGATCTGAGGAAGAACTGAAAATAAAATCTTAATGAACAAAATTGATTTCATATCCTGCCGCGTTTTGTCCGGATGGGCTGATCGAATTGGGAGATTATTTCAATTACTTTGATGGAGATTAAAGATGCCAATGCTTAGCGATTATGCACAAAAAAAGAAAATCGATTTTTTTTTAAAACCAATACCTGAAACTGCACATATTCTTGAAATCGGCAGTGGTGATGGATGGGTGGGAAAGTATCTGAAAACGAATAACTGGCAAAACTATCTAAGTATTGATATTAATCCTCCTGCTGACATTATTGGAAATATTTTAGATTGGGAAAAGCTTTGTCTTAATCCGAATTTCTTTGATTATATCATTGCCTTTGAGGTTGTAGAACATGTTGATTGCTTTCAGGCTTGTTACGACCTTTTAAAATCAGGCGGTAAATTGTTGTTGACATCACCAGTGCCAGGAATGGACTGGTTGATGAAAATTTTTGAAACGATGGGCTTAAATCAGAAACGTACTAGTCCTCACGATCATCTTGTGGATTTTAAAACAATCTCTGTTTTTTCGGATAAACAGATCAAAATTATTGCCGGTTTATCTCAATGGGGTATTTTTACACGTGATTAAATGATTGTAATAGAAATTTTTATCTGATGAAATTTGGATACTATTACTTAACCGATATCGTCACGAAGATAAAATTGCATAAGAATCATAATTAAATAAAATTTATTGACTCATAATAACATCTTCTATGGATCAGAGACATGAAATGGAAATATGAGATTATTCCGGAAAGTAAAGTGGCAGAGGTTAAGGCTTTTCAATACTTCATGCGTTTAAAGGCATTGTTTCGGCAGGGATGGCTGCAGAGACAGGTAGATGCAGATAAAGTGGAATCAGCGGCTGATCATTCGTTCGGGACTGCAATTCTGGCACTTCTTCTCTGCCCGGAACATCTGGACAGGCTTAGAGTATTGGAGATAGCGCTTCTTCACGAAGCCGGTGAATGTATCATTGGCGATCTAACACCTGCCGATAATATTGATGAAGCAGAAAAGAGCAGATTGGAGCTTCAGGCAGCGGAAAAGATCTTGAGTCCACTTCCGGATGGAGACAGATTGCTGGGATTATGGAAAGAATTTGAATTCGAAACTTCTGCTGAAGGTAGATTTGTAAGGCAGCTTGATAAACTGGAAATGGGATTGCAGGCAGAGATATTTTCCGAAACCGGTAATAATCAAGCACTGGAACTGCTTATCTCTGCCCAGAAGAAAGTTACTGATAGCAGTCTACGTAAATACCTGTTTGACTGTTCTGAATAAAACAGCTGTTTTATTCAGAACAAAAATACTCAGCGACTCTCCTGAAGAGCAATCACTTTGAAAAAACGCCTATTGTCCAGTTGCGGAGATGACCATTGCATCTGCTCTCCGATCTGGCTGAATGAACCGGTTCCGGAGATATCAGAATAAGGGCCTTCAACTGAGTCGGACGCATAGATTTTATATCCTGTTGCTCCGCTGACGGAGTCGAAAAAAATATCAACTCCTGAAACTGCAGTTGCATTTATGATTATCTCAGATGGACTTGCCAGTGGTGTTACCGTATCCAGATCATGAAAAATCATCACAGCCCCGGTATCGATCCCGTAATCATCATCACCGATCCAGCCGCAGGCAGCCCTGTCATCTGAAATGGCAACGGCTTTGCCAAACCAATCGAAATCCGAAGGATCCGGAGCGCTTAAATCCAGCAGAATGTTCCAGTTTTCCAATATTCGTTGATAAAGAAAAACCGTTCCACCCTCCTGTTCGTCTGTGTTGGAATGATAAAAACTGGCAACAGCGGCATAATCATCATTAAGGGAGAGAGAGCTGCCGAAATAATCTCCAGCATGGAGTGAGGAAGGTGTGAGTTTCTGCTGTTGAATCCAGGAAGTTCCATTATAATAAAATATATAAGCACTGCCTGAATTAGGCCCGAAGTCATCATCGTTTACCGAACTGATCAAGGCATAATTCCCTGAGATAGCTACAACTCCTCCGAAATTATCCGTAACTGCTACATCTGACGGGAATAACTTGATTTCATCAGTAGTTGATAAATCAAGGATATAAGCGGCACCCGAGGAATTGCCATGATCATCCACTCCGGTGGCACCGGCAATCATGCGGTTTCCGGAAACTGCTACCGATCTGCCAAGGTAATCATAAAGAACGTTGTCAGCTGGGATGTATTTTGTCGGATTCTGCCAGGTTTCTCCAATCTTTTCAAACAGATACACCGCTCCCGATTGAGAGCCATTATCGTAACAACCTGGAGCGCCAACAGCAGCTAAATTTCCATCAAATGATACTGAGAATCCAAAGTGGGCATGGGCAGTCGCATCAAAGGCAACCAGTTTCTGCTCCTGCCAGGATCTTCCATCATATCTGTAGTAATAAACAGCTCCCGCATTGTTAGCAGCGGTATCTTCATGCCAGGCTCCAATCATGATATCCTGCCCCTGGATCGCTATACTGCTGCCGAACTGATCACCATCCTCAGTGTCTGAACCACTGAATTTGCTCTCCTCTGACCATTCACTGCCTGTCCAATGATAGATATAAACTGCTCCAGCCTCTTCTCCGTTATCATTATCCAGAGGAACTCCGACAGCCAGCCAGTCAGCGTCCATGGCAATTACCGAACCGAAATACCGGTAGGCAAAACCGTCACTGGCAAATACTTTTCCGGCAAGGGAGAAATCATTATCCGTATTTTGAAATGAGAATACGGAACCTGAATCAATGCCATTATCATCATCACCAGGGCAGCCGACAGCTATCGTCGTTCCGTCGATCGCAACCTGATATCCGAAGAGGTCGTCAGGAGTTCGAACATCAGACAGCAGAATATCAATTTGATCCCATTGGGTACCAGTTCTGTAAAATACCCAGGCACTACCGCAGTCAAGATCATCATCGTCATAATAAGCAGCACCGACAACAGCATAATCGCCGTCCAGTGAAGCAGAATTGCCGAACATGTCACTTGTCCCGGCATTGGAGGGTGTTATTTTATCCTGCTCATTCCAGATCAGGCCATCACGTTTAAAAATATAAGCAGATCCGGAATTGGGTCCGTTATCATCGTCTTTCCAGGCTGTCAACAGTGCATAATCGCCATCAATGGCAACTGCATAGCCAAATTCGTCACTGACTGTTGTGTCTGAGGCAATTACTTTATCTCTTTCCAGCCAGTTACCGGCGGAATTCTGATAGAAATAAACTGCACCGGATCCGTTGCCTGCTTCGTCATTTCCGGTAGAGCCGGTGGCAATCCAGTTGCCCGAAATGGAAACAGAACTGCCGAAATAATCGTACATGGCATTGTCGGTCGGAAACAATTTTTCGTGTTGGATCCAGCTGTTTCCTGATCTTGTAAAAGTATAGATCACTCCGGACTGGTTGCCGGTCTCGCTTCTGCCGGGAGCGCCGATAACAGCGGCATTGGCATCCAGATCAAGGCATCTGCCGAAATGATTATGTGCTTCCCCATCATTTGCCATCAGTTTCTGTTGTGTCCAGTCAGCCCCATCGTAATAAAAAGCATAAACAGCTCCAGCATTACTGGCCCTGGTATCTTCATACCAAGCGCCCACCAGAGCCATATCACCAGAAATGGCTACTGAACATCCGAACTGGTCATTCTCTTCAGCATCAGAGGCAAACAGTTTGTATTCATTACTCCAGGTGCTTCCGTCCCAATGGTAGATATAGGCACTGCCGGCATTGGGTGCAAGCTCATTGTCCAGAGGAGCTCCAACGATCAACCAGTCTCCATCAAGATCAATTGCCGTAGCATAATCCTTGCTGTTCTGATAATCAGCAGCGGTGATCTTATGAGAGATCAGCTCCCGAGCTGACTCCTGGCGCTGATCAACAGCAATCAGTAAACTGAAAGCTGAAGAAACAATTATAAGAATAATGATAAAGCGCATGATAACTCCTGTGTTAATTTTTTCCTGTGAAAAATTCTGCATTAATGAAGCTAATATAATAAAGAGGCATTTTTTGATAATTTATCAGGATAAGACAAGAAAAATTTTCCGGAATGGATCGATTTGAGCAAAGAAAAATCAAAAATTTCTGAAATATATTCAAGATTTTATCGGGGAAAAAATTGTAATTCAGTTCAAATCAGAAAAAAAAAGTTGCCGAAAAACATCCTGACTGAAAAATATTCGATCAGATAAATCTGAACCTGTGAGGTTAAATAATGAAGCGGAAAATCATAATCATTTTCCTGGCACTGATGGTGTCATTTATTCTCAATGCTCATCCGAAAATTGAATCTTCCGGAGCTGTTATACCTTTTACTGAAGTCCGGGCTGATTCGGCACACGGATTTGATGTTTTGCATTATCACATTTCCATGGCTATAAATGATGCCCAGGAATATATCGAAGGGTCAGTTGCCGCAACCGTTCTTCTGGAAGAAAATCTGGCTGTGATCGAATATGAGCTGGTCGGTCTTGATGTCGATGAAGTTCAGTTGAACGGAGAACCGGCTAATTATACCTACAATGGCTCTGAGATCAGTATCGAGATTGATTCTGTCAATCCGGGCGAAGAATTTACTACGGTTGTGGCATATTCCGGCAATCCAATCCTGTGTAATGTACCATATGCTCTGGGGATGTTTTTTACTTCTTCGGGTATTTATACCATCTCCGATCCCAATGCTTCCCGCTACTGGTGGCCATGTTATGATCATCCCTGGGATAAGGCGGAAACTGATCTGGAGATAACAGTGCGTAGTGACTGGAATGTTGCCACGAATGGAGTGAGAACCGAAATCATCGATAATGGAGACGGGACAAAGACCCATTTCTGGGATGGACAGAATCAGATAGCGACCTATCTTGTTTCTATCGTAACAAGAGTTCTCGTGGAATTGATCGATGACTACAACGGGATCCCGATCCATAATTTCGTTCCTCCCAATCTGGAGGATGAAGCTGAGATCGATTTGAGCGGACTACCCGAAATGATGGAAATATATACGAATAAATACGGTGAATATCCATTTGAAAAATATGGTAATGCGGTAACAAGTTTTTCTACTTACGGTGCCATGGAACATCAGACCATGACGACCCTGGCTTCCTACTTGATCACCGGAAACCACACCTATGATGTTGTGATCGCTCACGAATTGTCACATCAATGGTTCGGAGATTGTCTTACACCTCTTACCTGGAAAGATGTCTGGCTTTCCGAGGGTTTTGCAACTTATTCCGAAGCTATATTCATCGAAGAAACTCAGGGGTATCAGGCGATGCTGGATTATGTTAACAGCAATATCCAGTCATATTATCTCAGCTGGGCCGGCGGAAGTTCCTATACTATTTATGATCCCGCCTACAATTCTCTTTTCACTCCGGTTACTTACGAAAAAGCCGCCAGTATTTTGCATATTCTCAGAGCAATGTTCGGGAATGAGATGTTTTTTCAGGTTCTGCAGGAATATTTCCAGACTTTTCAGAATGGGAATATAATAACCGATGATTTTCAGATGATCTGTGAAAATGTGAGCGGTCTGGATCTTGACCAATTCTTTCAGCAATGGATCTATCAACCCGGCATCCCGAGTTTTGAATATACTTATTTTCTGGATCAGAATAATAATGAGTTAATGACTCTGGTAAAATCAAGCTCGACTTCGGGCACAGAATTTCATGTTCAGCTACCTGTGAAGATCTTTTATCAGGATGCAACAGATTCTCTGCTGGTCTCAGCTGCTCCCGATAATCCGATAGAGACGATAGTCGATCTTTCTGGATCTGAAATTGTCGAGATCTCGCTTGATCCGGATAACTGGATTATAAATCGGGGCAAGGTTTTTCATCAAGCTTCGATCAACGGAGGCTATCCAGGGAATAACTCGGCTCTGATCTTCTGGGGTGATTTCTGGGCTGAAATCGAGATTGATGGCTTTAACCTGTACCGCTCAGATTTTCCTGAAGGCGAATATGAACAGGTAAACGAAGAACCTATCGTTTCCGGCTTTTATCTTGATACGGATCTGGTGAATGATCAAGCTTATTATTATAAAGTGAAAGCCGTTAAAAATGAGCAGTTTGAATCTCCGCTATCCGATTGGGTTGAAGTAATTCCTCAGCTGATGGAATTCGATCAGGGAATTCTGGTGATCGATGAAACACT
>JAFGMF010000125.1 GCA_016927675.1 Candidatus Cloacimonadota bacterium | reverse complement strand
GGGAATGCATAATCATTAGAGATACATGCAATTATGATCATGTCAATATCTTTGGCCTTCAGGTCAGCATTCTCCAGAGCATTTAGAGCAGCTTCATAAGCCAGATCAGACGCTGCCTGATCTTCCGAAGCTATATGACGTTCAAACATTCCCGTTCTGGTTCTGATCCATTCATCAGAGGTATCAACTATTTTTTCCAGATCAAAATTATTGAGTATTTTATCCGGCGTATACATTCCGGTACCTGATATTTTTGCATCATGTTTCGCTATCATGATAACTCCTCAAAATACTCTTTGGCATTTTGAATAAATCCCGATTCGGCGATTTTGACCCCGACTTTAATGGCATTCTTGATCGCTTTATCATTTGCCCGTCCATGACTGATAACACTGATTCCATTCAATCCAACAAGTAAAGCACCACCATATTCAGTGTGATCAAGCTTTTTCTTGATAAAACGATAAACAGGAAAAGATAAAAGAGCACCTATCTTTGCTACCCAGTCTTCGCGTATCTGTTCTTTCATCATATCAAAAATCGCCAGAGCAACACCTTCTACTGTCTTGAGCATGACATTGCCAACAAAACCGTCACAGATAACTACATCGGCTATGCCTTTTAACAGATCTTTACCTTCGATATTACCGATAAAGTTAATATCTTTGTGTTCAGACAATTTTAAATAGACTTTCTTTGAAAGTTCGTTACCTTTTACACTTTCTTCACCAATGTTAAGTAATGCGACTTCAGGGTTTTCACGATGGAAGAAAAACCGGGAATACAAACTTCCCAGCATCGCGAACTGAACCAGATTCTCCGGTGTGCAATCAACATTAGCTCCGACGTCCAGAATGATCTCAGGCTTTTTCTGTGTAGGTAAGGGGATGGCAATTGCCGGACGAAGTACATTCTTGATTCTGCCGTAAGTAAACATAGATACTGCCATAACAGCACCGGTATTGCCGGCGCTGACGACGGCATCCACGTATCCGTCACGATGTAGCTCTACAGCTTTCAGTAAAGATGAATCCTTTTTCTGCTTGATAATAACTGCTGGATTCTCATCCATCCTGATGATTTCTGCGGCAGGAATGATCTGGATTCTCTTACGATCATAAAAATGCTTATCGAGACATTTCTGAAGCAAATCTTCTCGACCCGTCAGCACTATCTCTGAACAAATATCTTCCTTAATTGCAAGAATTGCACCCTCAACCTCAGGCAAGGGTGCATTATCACTGCCAAAAGCATCTACTGCTATGCGCATTTATTCTTTGGTTTCGATTACCTGTTTTCCATTGTAAAAACCACATTTCGGACAAATATTGTGAGGACGGCAAGTCTCTCCACAGTTCGAACAGGTAGCCAGAGCAGGACTGACAGCTTTGTAATGAGTCCGGCGTTTATCCCTACGCGCTTTTGATACTTTTCTTTTTGGTACGGCCATCTTAACTCCTAATTTAAACGTAATTACTTCAAATATAAAGGATTACGTATATTATCACTTCATAAGGTCACCAAATTATTTTTTCAGAATTTCCATGTCAAGGAATTTGGAGCAGAAAAGCCCTCCAATTAATAACTTGAGATAACTTTAAAAATCAATTTCTCTCGGGATATCTCAATATCTTGGATCTGGTAGCAATTCCCGATCTCATCTGCCGCCTGACTGCCCCTGATCTTATCGTTGCAGTAAATAACTCCCAATTGATCACCTTCGGAAATGCTGTCACCGATTTTCCATGGTAGCTTAGCCCCAGCTCCGGGATCAATCGCCTCTCCGATTTTTTTTCGACCTGCTCCAATCTCAATCAGAGCATATCCGATTTTCTGACAGTCTATATTTTTTATCCAACCAGACTTCTTTGCTTTAATCGAAATCTGATAATCACATTTTGGCAGCAAATCTAAATTGTCACAAATCTCTGAATTTCCACCCTGAAATTCTATGAATTCACGGAATTTCTTCAAAGCTGAACCAGAAACCAAAGCTTCTTTTGCCATTTGATAAGCAGAAGTTTTATCTGATTTTATTCCTGTCATCAGGATCATTTCACTGGCAAGTGTTAATGTTAAATCTTCCAGATCAGGGATGACTGCTCCTTTTAAAAAATCAACAGATTCACGGATCTCAAGAGCATTACCCACGTAATTTCCCAAAGGAGAGTTCATATTGGAAAATACAACACTGACTTTTTGTCCCATGCTTCTGCCAGTCTCTATCAGGAAATCTGCCAGTTGTTCAGCAGTGCTCATTTCTTTCATGAAAGCGCCATTGCCGATCTTCAGATCTATAACCAGATTTTTGGCTCCCTCTGCAATTTTTTTACTCATGATACTGGCAGTAATCAAAGGCAGGCTTTCCACCGTTCCGGTGACATCTCTGAGGGCATAGGTGACCCGATCAACCGGCACGATATTTTCAGATTGCCCGATTATGGCAAAACCGACTTTATTTACCAATTCCTTAAATTCATGATGAGAATAATCTGTTCTGAAGCCCGGTATCGATTCCAGCTTATCCAGAGTTCCTCCAGTATGACCCAATCCCCGACCTGATATCATTGGTATTTTTGCGCCACATGCTGCCACGATTGGTGCAAGAATTATGCTTATTTTATCTCCAACACCACCGGTTGAATGCTTGTCAACCGTATTCAGCTGATCAGAGAAAACAATCTGCTGTCCGGACTCGATGTATATCTCTGTTAAAGTCTTGATCTCATCAATATCCATTCCCCGGAAATATATTGCCATCAGCAGGGCAGACATTTGATAATCAGGTATTTCTCCTGCCGCATAAGCTGTGAACAGGTAATGAAGTTCGGATTTCTGCAGTTTTTCATTATTACGTTTTTTTAGAATAAGTTCTACCGGATTATATCTCATCATTCAACCTCTTGTCCTTTAATCACCACCAGATCTGGGTGTTGTTCTCATAAGTGAAGATCCTCTCTTCTTTATTGGAGTTACATTGAACCAGCCAATATAAAGCAGTTCCCGGAACACGCTCGTATTTAAGTGGTTTTTCGTCAGCAGTTCGTTTGCCCAGACTTTCCCAACGATCATTCCAGTAGAAAAGCTCGTATTCGGAATCTTTCTGCAGAGAAGAGACTATTTTATCGTCTGTAGAAGCCTGGATGATTTTTTTAGTGACTGAAACCAGAAGAAGATCATCTTTAATAGAACTGGCTTCTATCCAGTCTAACTCACCATCAGCGCGAAGTATGAAAGGTATTGTTGCCGGCTGAAGCTGTTCTTCCCTGTAAAACATGGGAAGATAGCAGATTTCGGTTCCCATTTTAGTGAATTTAGCCTTGCCGTTCTGCAATTCAGCCCAGTGGATCGCTTTCCATTCTCCCGAATTAAAGACACATAGATAGATAAAACTATCTTCATCAGAAAAAAGAGGATCTACCTGTAAGTTAATATCATGAGTCGCGACATACAGATTGGTTACATCACAATAATTTTTGCCGCTTAACCAGGGCGGCGCTTTTTCTCCTTGCTTTAGCTGAAAGATCAGATTATCTTCATTAATTGAAAATGTTTTCCGATAGACCTTGGCAATTATCGGGCGCAGACTGTATTCACCAGGATTTGCTTCACAACCCATCATCGGAATTGCTTCACCCGATGGTGTGATTAATGCATTCCAGGCATGATTGTTTGATGTGTCTGCCCAATGAGGAGTATAATCACTCGTTAGAGGTAATCCGTTTGCCCTGAAAGCATAAATCGCAATATTGGTCATATCTTCACAGCGACCCAGATTGTTCTCGAGCATCTCAGTTAATCCCTGGTCAGTTGGATGACAATAATAACGGGGATCAAATCCAAAAAGTTGTTTAAGATCTTCGTTGATCAGTTTTGCCGCTTCTAACGGATCGGATGGATTACTCATCCGGGAAGCTAATTCCTGATAGCGATCCAGAAAAAAGATACGCCATGATTCCAGTGGCTC
>JAFGMF010000124.1 GCA_016927675.1 Candidatus Cloacimonadota bacterium | reverse complement strand
TGATGATGATCGATGATACCCTGGCAGAGATTATTTCCTACATCCAGATAAACAGTGTTTTCTTTGGGAGTAGCATAGACTCCGCTATTAACAAATTCATATTTCATAACATACCCCTTATTCTTCGAAATCGGGAATTACCGGTTGGAACTGCTGTAATGAACTGAACAATTCACTAAAAAGCTTGTTGAAGAATCTGCCCGGTTTTTTCTCGTACTTACTGGTCAGTGGTTCTTTCATCCAGGTTTGAGCTACCAGACGGAAGGCAGGATAACGTCCGAAGATAGCACTGGTAAAATCCGCATAGATCCAACCGGTGAGGAATTCATCGACAAAATGGGTGATGTTGTTCACTTCCACAGCTCTACCCTTTTTATCTGTCTGAATTGTATTGGAACGCAATACCTGAAACTTACGATGCATTGCTTCTCTGGCTCGCAGATTGAAGTGTTCGACTAAAGACCTGGTATTTTCATTTGCGGCAGTTTTATACATATTTGCCAGATCCATCAGCATCAATTCAGTTTCATCAGGATGAGCATAATGCAGGATCGCCAAAGCTTCAATTATGGCAATATCCAGCTCGGTTCGATTATCCGTGAAGATCAATTCATCATCATTGTTCATCGGATAGAGTTTTAAAATCAGTACCTTCAGGATGTCATACGTTTTTTCCCAGAATCGGCGCTGGTAGCAGTAAGTGTCCAGACTGAAACAGACAATATCCAACAGGAATTTGCGCAGCAGCTGAAAATCATCCTGCTTGAGCGAACGATTGATTATTTCCCGGATCAACTCATTATCGGTCTCGGTGGCAAATGAGAACTGTGAGATAATACCCAGCGGGAAGAAATAATCCCCAACCCGCAGATAATCCTGCACATAATTCTCTCTTTCTTCATCCAGGAAACGTTTCATGATTCTGCGATAACGGTCAACCATTACTTCGTTCTTTTCCAGAGGTTTGCCTTTGGTTTCCCTACTGGAAAAATAACTTTCCTGCAGTGAATAATTGAGTGAACTGCAGATCACCCAGCGTGTGTAGATATCTCCTTGATTAAATAAGAATTCTACTACTGAGAGAACACGATCACTATCATCATATCGTAATTGAATATTCAAAATTAAAATGGAGAATAATCCCACAAAAGCCATGCCTTCATAATCGTCTTCAGCCAATATCAGCGATTTAAGAAGAATGTCTTTGATCTCCTCGATTCTTTCCGGTCTGGGTGTCATGAATTCTGCCAGTTTGAGTAGAGTTTCTTTCGTTTTGGAAGGTGTAAAGAGGATCTGGTAAAGATCTGTATTACCAATCTTGATCTGCCTGAATTTTCCAACAATAAAACCCGATCCGACCGTCATCAGGATAAATTTCAGGATGTCACGTAGCAGATGAAGAATCGGATTTTTTCTTCCATATCCGAGAATCTGACGGAACATTGCGGCCCAGATATTCATGATAACAGCAACCGTTTCCGGTTCTGCCATTGTGCAGATCTTCAGACAGATCTCAAGCAAAATACCGATAGATTTAGTACGACGCAGAATATTGGTCGGTTTAATGCTGCCGAGAAGGGCATTAATGATGAATAAACCATCTCCGATATCTGTGGATGAAATCCTGAAAAGAAGTTCTGAACCCGTTTTATTCAATATAACATTTTTGTTGTTAAACAGATATTGCAGACTGTTCAAACTGTCCCGGCGCAAATGAAAGAGAACAGGAATAACGATCTCGTTGAGATAGATCTGTCTGCGGATCAAATCATCGATAAAATCCAGTACCTGTTGTCGCCCATTTTCATCTGCAATTGCGATCTTCTTTAAACAGGCAGTGATGAGGTGATATTTTTTTTGTCTCTCCAGCAGTTGCCGGCAGATATCCACACTGTTTGCTGCCAGAGAAACAGCTGTTGCCACCGCTTCCCAGCAGATGGGACTCACATTTACCGTTTTCAGCTGCTCAGTCCAGATTAGAACCGTCTCATAATCCAGGTTTTGCGTCTGTTCTCCGTTCGGCAGCAGGAGTTGACGTGCCAGCAGATATTCAAAAATCCGATCGTATTTAAATCTGACCAGATAAGAACCGTCTTCCCTAATAATTTCCGTTAGAATTCCCTCATCCAGCAGGCGATTGTAGGGTGTGCGATAATCTGCACTGGACCAACGCAGAGAATGGCCATTGGGATCTTTAAAAAGGATATCCTTATTTTTGTCCGGCAACCATTTCCAACTGCAGTTTTCATTTTGACAGATCAGAAAATCGCTTTCATCTTCTGTTTCCCAGATCAGAGTATTTTGCCGGCAATCAGGACAAAGAAAGGGAAAATCAAGATGTTCCTGCGGTTGCCAGCGCCAGTGGCAGATAAGGTCATCGCATTGAATTATATCGCCTTTTTCGACTACCGGATTAGGTTCATAGATCGCTTCGCTGAGCAGTTCATCATGCCTGACAATTTCTTCTGAAACAGTATCAGATCGTTGTTGCCACATCAATTCCAATAACCGTTGTACGATCTGCATGTCTTTGGGTCTGGGATTCTGAATACTGGGTCTGGTAAGTTTTCTGGGTTTAGCTGAGAAGATGTATTTTTCAAAAATCGTGGAAACTGAATCCGGTTTGATCACGGCTCGATTTTTGTGAGTCCCGCGATAAGCTTCGGTAAGAATATTAAGCAGGAAAGGATCTTTGCATATCTCCCTGATGAAGGGTGGAAGTTGATAAAATCTGGTTTTAATAAAACGGTTTGCCGCATATTTATCATAAGCTTTTTCCACATCAAGATTACTGAACTGTGCAAGTCTGATAAACGGCACTTCTTCCTGACCCGCGGATTCCGCCACATCGGGATAGATTATCTCCAGCGGAAAATCAATCCCCTTACTGATCGTATCCCACATCACAATTCGACAAGTTACAAAGATCCTGAGAAAATCATACCGGTTCTGTCGAGCCAGGTTGACAATAAAACTGAGCAGCTCGGATGGATTGTCACTCTCATTAATTCCATCGATGATGATAATGAACTGCCCCTGTTCAGGTCTTTCAGCAGATGCGAGTTGATTAAATAACTCAGACAGTTTGCTGCCGGGAAAGGAGAATGCATTAAGCAGACTGTTCTCCGCTTCTGCAGCCATTATACTACTACCCTTCAAATAAAACAGAATATCATTAGTATCTCTGATCTGCTGATTGACCCTTTTAAAATAGTCCAAAGCGATTTTCTGACAGAAAGTAGTTTTACCAGCGCCAGATTCTGCCAGCAGAAAACTGAGTCCGGTATTTTTATTCCCTGTGAATTTCTGAAACTGCTGGCGAATTTCATGACGATCAAGATAAAGAGCTTCAAACTCATTCTGATCGAAACGGTTTCCCTGAACATCCAGGATTTCACGATACAGATTGAGAATGGAAGCTGTTTGATAACGATGCCAGTCATCATCTTTCTGCAGCTGCAGCATCTGTTTAAGCAATTTCAAATTCGTTCTGACATCGGCAAAATTATCCAACGCTGCTTTCAATTCCCCAATTGTCTTGTTCTTATTATCTTCTTCATCGGGGGAGAGTTCTTTCCAAACCGTATACAGATTTTTACTGCCGGCTTCGACGTCCTCTTCCAGTTTGCCCATGATCTTCTGAGTGGTATCACTCTGTTCAATCCCGGGTTCAGAGTCGCTGATCCGCTCCTTGAAAAAAGCCTGTACAGATTTTAAATTCTCGATGTATTCAGATTCAAAATCATAGAAATTACCAAGCAGGTATTTGATGCTTTTACCTTTCAGTGTTTCGAACAGCAGCATTTCATCTTTAGACCATTCATCTTTCTGGGAATAGATGATGAAATAATCCAGCATCAGTTTAGAATCTGCTTTCTGCAGAAAGAACTTTTTATCTAGATCCATTTTCAGCGGATAATTCTTTAAAAAAGCAATTTCCTGTAAATAGCCGATCAGACTGGGCAGATATTCTCTGATCATCTTATGGGCGATTTCACTGTCGATCCAGATGTCAGAATGCACATAATCATTACGCAATGGGATCATTTTATTATCAATCCATTTAGCATAATCTGCAGGTTTTTTCTGATTCTTCCAATAAAGCGGGATCAGCTCCGGAATAAAAAGTTCAATCTTGTTGTGCATCGCCAACCGTGTGATCTCCCTCAGGCAATATTGCCAGTGCCCCATACTCATACCGCTCAGGTTTATATAGAGGAATTTATCGATCATCCCGGTAAGTTCAGGTTCGATTATGTTACCTTTACGTAACAGAGAAATATAGTCTGAAATAATGATGAGACCGGTATATTTAAAAGCTCCGGCAAAAAGTTTGATCATCTCACGAAAAGCGCGATCAGCTTCTTGATTATCGTAAATATCAACGAAGATCTGTAACAGTCGTGCAATCGGATAGGGATGATTTTCGCTGATTTCAGCGATCAATTCCTGATTACCGAGCGGTCTCGAAAAAT
>JAFGMF010000123.1 GCA_016927675.1 Candidatus Cloacimonadota bacterium | reverse complement strand
TTAATATGATCTGTAAAATTATCCAGAAGCAACTGCGGAGTTATTGAGCTCATACACTTGAAATGCTTGCGTGGGCATTGAGAATTTCCGTAAAGCGAACATGGCTGGCATTTCAGATTTGCTACCAACACCCGGGCGTCAGGATTTTGTGGAGAAAATCCCAGGCAAGGGTGAGTTGCACCGAAAATGGCAAGCTGTGGTATATTCAAGGCTGAAGCTATATGCATCGGTCCGGTATCTCCCGAAATGACCATATCCAGTTCTTGAATAAAAAAGAACAATTGTCCCAGAGATAATTCACCGCAGAGATCATGAACTGCTTCGGCAGTTCTGTTTTTTATTTCCCGGCACAATTCTTTTTCTGCGGGAGAACCCAGCAAGACAAAGATACATTTATACTCGGTTGGCACAAGAGAAATGAAATCACTGTACTGTCCGGGAGGATATTGTTTGGTTTTGTGCAGAGCTCCGGGAAAAATGCCTACCAAAATTTCATCGTGTCGCTTATTTATTTTTTTGAGTTGAGCTGTAATATCAGCTTGATACTGCTTTTCAGCTTTAAGTTGCGGATTGATATCCCGTCTTCTGATGCCTATTTTTCCAAGCACCTTGAGATACCTGTTCACCGCTGTATCTTCCGAGGTTTTTTTAAGTTTTTTGATCAGCATCAAGCGATTCAGATGCCTTTTATTTACTGTGATTTTTTTTCTGGCCGGTAAGATCATGCTGAGCAAAACTGTGTTCAATTTTGCATGAAGATCGATGATTAAATCATATTTTCTCTGGCGCAGATTATGCAGAAGTTCGGTCTTGTTCTCCCAGAGATATATTGAATCTATTGTTCCGAAAGCCTGAACAACCTTCAGATAAGCCGGTTTTGTCAGGTAATCAATCTCAGCATCCGGGAATTGTTCCCGCAAAACGGCTGTAACTGGCTGGGTAAGGACTATATCACCAATAGAGCTGAGTCGCAGGATCAGGATTTTTTTCATAATCTGCTTGTCTGAAGGCATAATATTAAATTTTTACTTTTTCAGAATATTTTGTGTCAATATTCTTTCAGGATCTCTGGGATCATTTTCAGAACCGAGTCAATTTTAGCCGGGTGCTTCCCTCCAGCCATAGCCATATCAGGTCTGCCGCCGCCTTTGCCATCAAATAGATTGGCAATTCTACCAACGATCGTGCCGGCATGGAAACGTTTTGTCAGATCGGGAGTAACAACCACCATAACGGCGACTTTATCCTGGACGGGGGCAATAAGGATTCCTATCCCTGAGCCAAGTTTCTGTTTAAGCTGATCACCCAGCTGACGCAACACTTCAGCCCGGGAAACAGAGATTCTGGCTGCTGCCATTTTTATTCCATTGATTTGAGTTGCTTTCTGCACAAGTTTATCGAGGACATTACTGGCAGATTTGACCTTTATCGAATGCAGTTGAAGATGCAGTTGTTTATTGTCTGTTATGATTTTTTCGAGTTTTTCCAGGAAATTCTGCCGGGGAGAATTCAATTTTCTGATCACCTCGTCTATTTCCGCTTCGAGGATATCTACGTACTTTTCTGCTCTTTCACCGGTAATGGCTTCAATTCTACGGATGCCTGAAGCTATGGAGGATTCTGAGGTTATCTTGAAAAATCCAATTTCACCAGAAAAATTAAGATGAGTTCCGCCACACAGTTCCATTGAATAGTCTCCTATTGAGACAACTCTAACCTCATTGCCGTATTTTTCTCCAAAAAGGGCAACTGCACCATCTTCTTTAGCTTTTAATAACGGTTTTACTTCACTTTTCAAGGGAAGGCATTCTCTGACCACTCTGTTTACCTGATGTTCAACAGCTTTCAATTGGCGGTTTGTGACCTGGGCATAATGAGTGAAGTCAAAGCGCAGATAATCAGGGTGAACCAGGGATCCTTTCTGTTGAACGTGATCCCCAAGAACTTCTTTCAAAGCTTTGTGAAGCAGATGGGTTGCCGTATGATTACGGGCGGTATTTTTCCTGACCTCTGAATCGATCATGGCAGTAACCGGTTTGGTGTTGATCTCACCGGAAACCAGCTTACCAAGATGTACAATAAGACCGTTGTGTTTACGTACATCGGAAACAGTTATCTCACATTCATCGTTGAAGATTCTGCCGGTATCGGCTACCTGACCACCGGATTCAGCATAAAATGGAGTTCTGTCGAGCACGATTTTAACATTATTATCATCATCGATATGATATCTTACTATTCTGGAAAACAGCGAAGAATGGTCATAACCAAGAAATTCTACTTTATCCGATTCAACTAAGTCTATCCAGGAAATATCTTCCGTTTCAAGGTCAAATTTAGCAGCTTCACGAGCTCTGCTCTTCTGTTGCTTCATTTCTTCCTGGAAGCCCTGTTCATCTATTGTTAGGCTGTCCTCTTCAGCTAATATCCTGGTCAGATCAGGGGGGAAACCAAAGGTATCATACAGAGTAAAAACCTGTTCTCCCTTCAGGGTAAAAGCATCTTTTATCAGTTGTTTCCCTTCTTCAGAAATATATTCCTTCTCCAGAAATCTGAACAGATAATTACGATTATTCCCGGAGTTGAATTTGCCGATATCTACCTCAATTGATTCTTCCAGATCAAAATCCCTGTCTTTAAGGGGTGCATCTGCTAATAGTTCTGGCACAGATCTCAACAGATTGATTATCTGCTTGAATTTTTCATCCCGGTAAATCCTGTATTTTTCCAGCCCATTATCAAGAGTGAGGTTGAATCTTTCTTCTTCAGCTTTGATTACCAGTTTGATATGGCTTTGCTTTTCACTGACCTCATGATAATGATCACCCATTATTTTGATCACCATATCTATCAGCTGATAGAGAAACGGTTTATTAAGCGTAAGCAGCCTGCCATGGCGGGATGCGCGCCTTAACAGACGCCGGAGCACATAGCCTCTTCCTTCATTGGAAGGCATTCCGCCATCAGCGATTGCAAAGGTGAGTGCGCGAACATGATCGGCTATTACACGATGTGAAGTACCATCATAATCTTTCACTGTTGATTCCTGCTCAGGTACCGATTCACTTCGGTAATCGCTTTCCGGGTATGGAACTCCACTCAACTCGGTGATCTGATTAATAAGAGGTAAAAAAAGATCTGTTTCGTAATTGGTTTTTACATTTTGCAGCACCTGACAGATCCTTTCAAATCCGGCTCCAGTATCAATATATTTAGATTTCAGCGGCGAGAGATCTCCTTTTTCGTCTCGATTGAACTGGATAAACACCAGATTCCATAATTCAATAAACCGATGGCAATCTCCGTTTATTCTGCACTTATGTTCCGTATCAGATTTGAGATTACAGAAATTTTCTCCCCGGTCTATGTGGATTTCGCTGCAGGGACCGCAGGGACCGGTATTGCCCATTTCCCAGAAATTATCCTTATCTCCGTGATATTCAATATGTTCAGGATTGACATCAGTATGAGTCTGCCATAAATCAAAAGCTTCTTTATCGGAATGATGAACCGTGACATAGAGTTTATCTTTGGGCAGTTTCCATATCTCTGTCAATAATTCCCATGCCCAGATGATTGCTTCCTTCTTATAATAATCCCCAAAAGACCAGTTACCGAGCATCTCGAAAAAAGTATGATGATAGCCGTCGCGACCGACTTCTTCCAGATCGTTGTGTTTCCCGCCTGCACGAATGCATTTCTGACTGTTAACAATCCGGGTATGTTCTGGTTTGACACGTTCCAGAAAATACTCCTTAAACTGGTTCATCCCCGCATTTGTAAAGAGCAGAGTGGGATCATCTATCGGGATTACAGGTGCTGAGGGAAATGCTTTATGACCTTTCTTTTCAAAGAATTTGATAAACTGTTTTCTGATTTCCTGGCTGCTTTTCATGTTTTTTAACCTCTGTCACTTTTGACCAGATTTACTGATCAAAGCTTAATTAAAAGTAGTGTACGAAATTGTCAATCAGGATAATCTGTAAAGGAAAAAAGCGTTCTGCATCATCCCAAGTTGTTATAGCGAGTTTCACCATCTAGCCAAGGGTTTACAAGCCATTGGCTTGCTTATAAACCTTGGTCTGGTATCTTCATGCTTTTTGAACGTTTTATCAGGGCGTAGTCTTAATGAAACCTGACTTGTCAGGACATAGTTCCGATGTTTTCGGGATGAAACTGACAAGCTAAATAGCATAAAAAGTCTCTTTGAGTTTCTATGAACATTTTCTTGACGTATGATAATATTAAAATTTCTGAGTCTTTCAGAGCAATTGCGGCCAAAGTTCGCATACAGCAATTGCCTGCAGGATCCTGATTTGATGCGTAATGATAAGGGCAATCATCCCCCGCAGTGGTGAGTCTCTATCTCCAAACACTTTTCAGATTCTGTTAATACCTTAGGAGGACAATATGTGGGAACCTGGTTCAACTGGTTTTATGCTATTGGCTACCAGCCTGGTGATGCTGATGACCCCCGGGCTGGCATTTTTTTACGGAGGTCTTGCTTCCAAACGCAACATCCTGGGAATCATGATCCAGAGCTTTGTGTCTCTGGGAATTACGACAATTTTATGGTATGTTGTGGGTTATTCGCTCTGTTTCAGCGGAAATGGTGCCATATTTGGAAATTTTGATAAAATGTTTTTACAGGGAGTAGATATACACAGTGTATTCGCCGGGAATGGTTTAATCCCGGAATATCTGTTTATTTCATACCAGATGATGTTCGCGATCATTACTCCTGCCCTGATTACCGGAGCTTTCACGGGTCGTGTTTCGTTCAAGGCTTACCTGTTTTTCCTAGTGCTCTGGCAGCTTTTAGTTTACTACCCATTCGTTCACATGATCTGGGGTGGCGGCATGTTAGCTACCTGGGGAGTTCTGGATTTTGCCGGTGGTATTGTTGTTCACACTATCGCCGGGTTTGCAGCACTCGCCTCTGTGATGTTTGTGGGAGCGAGAAGAGATCGCAATACAAAACCGAATAGTATCCCCCTGGTTGCCATCGGTACAGGTTTACTCTGGTTTGGCTGGTACGGATTCAACGCTGGCAGTGAACTTGCTGTTGATGAAGTAACCGTTCAGGCTTTTTTAAACACTGATGTGGCAGCCTCCTTTGCCACCATCACCTGGTTGATCGTGGAGTGGAGAAAAGAAGGAAAACCAAAATTCGTCGGCTTGATGACGGGAGCGGTAGCCGGACTGGCTACGATCACGCCTGCAGCTGGATTCGTGCCCGTATGGGCTGCGGCGATCATTGGGATTATCTCAGGACTGGGCTGTTACTGGGCTGTTCATATAAAAAATAAACTGCGCTGGGATGATGCCCTGGATGTATGGGGAGTACACGGTATCGGCGGTCTGATCGGAACGATCTTACTCGGAGTTTTTGCCAGTACTGCCATCAATGCCAATGGAACAGACGGTCTTTTATTGGGCAATACCAGTTTCTTCGTCAAACAGGTTATCGCCACGACCTGTTCAGCAATATATGCATTCGTGTTCACCTATATTATGCTCTGGATAATTAACAAGATCATCATTGTTAGAGTATCGGAAGAACAGGAACAGACAGGATTGGATAAATCTCAACACGAAGAAGAAGCCTATACATAATAATCATACATGCGGGAATTTTAAGGTGGGCAGTCAGATGCTCACCTTTTTTTGGTGATTTCAGGAATTTATTATCAAAAACTTGCCTGGTTATACCTTAAAATAAGCAAGTC
>JAFGMF010000122.1 GCA_016927675.1 Candidatus Cloacimonadota bacterium | reverse complement strand
TCTGGTACCTGCTGCTGTCATACATCTGTTATCAGCTGCTTGATATTTTCAAATTCAAGAAAACCGCTTATGGCATAGTATACGGACTGGTTCTTCTGCAGGTAGCAATCAACACCGGTTTTTATCTCAAGCGGGGGCTTTCCGCTAAACCCGGATTTTCCAGTTTTGTTGCAGAGGAACAATTCAAAGAGATCAGGCGGGAACTCGATCTGGAATCGGACATCAGGATCGGCTGTATCGGTTTTTTCCCGGCAGTGGCAAATTATAACGGATTTATGACGATTGGTTCTTTCAGCGCTTACTATCCCCTGAGTTATAAGAATAAATTCAGGCGGATAATTAGTCACGAGTTAGATAAAAATCCTGAGCTGAAGGATTATTTCGATAAAAGAGGATCGGCTCTGCTGCTTTTCGATGATGAAATAGGCAGATATTATCAGGATCAGGATTATCTCCGGAAAAATATACCTTCCATCAACTCTGAACTTGATTTCGGGTTGATCCGTTCACTGAATGTGGAATATATATTTTCGACATGCGAAATCATAAATGACGAATCTGCAGGTTTAAAGATGGTTTATTTAAGTAACAACGTTGATCATTATTATCGAATCTACGTGTATAAACTGAGTTAGGAACATTTAACAAGGAGTAAATGATGAAAAAACTGTTACTATTCTGGATATCAATATTTTGGTTTATTCTTCATGCTGAAACTTATATCCCCTATGGCAATGTAAGTGGAATCTGGGAAACAGAGAATTCTCCATATTACATAACCGGACAGATCTCCATTCCAGCCGCAGAACAACTGTTAATCGAACCGGGAGTAGAAGTGATCTTTCTTGTCTGGAATCCCATAAAAATCTCAGGATCCCTGCAGGCGATCGGCACCGAAACTGAACCGATAAAATTCACTGCCGAAGATACCCTAAGCGGTTGGCGGGGATTGAGGTTCTACAATACATCAACAACAGCTCAGGACAGTTCTAGAATTGTTCACTGCCAGCTGGAATACGGCCGAAATTTGACCGGTATTTACTCTGATACCAGAGGGGGTGCTGTCTACTGCTATAATTCTTCAAACGTTCTGATCGATAATTGCCTGATCAGGAATTGTACGGCAAATTACGGAGGCGGAATATCTCTTCAGCAGAGTTCGATTATCGTTAGAAACACCATTATCAGCGGAAACACGGCAGAACACGATGGCGGTGGACTGCTCATCAGTATGGAATCTTCCCCACATCTGGAAAATTGCCGGTTTATTAATAACACCAGCAGATATGATGGCGGAGGTATTTTTGTTTCGGGAGGTTCAAGTGCGTTTCTGGAGAATATGATGATTGATGGTAATCAGGCTACTGATGGCATGGATGGAAGTGGAGGAGGTATTTCCTGCTGGGGATCAGACCTTTATCTAAGTGAAAGTGTTTTGAGCAATAACAGCTCACAAGAACACGGAGGCGGGATCGAATTAAACTTGGAATCAACTGCCAGTCTCAGCAATGTAGATATTATTGGTAATAATTCATTCTATGGTGGCGGATTATCAGTTATGGATTCCTATTTAACACTCGAACAGGTTCTGATAAGCGGAAATTGCGCTCAGTATGGGGGTGGCGGGATTACCTTAAGCAATGGTTCTGAGATCGTCTTCGATCCGGTAAATAGGTGTAACCTCTATTTGAACTTTGCCGGAGAAGGTAATGGTTATGACATTTTAAACTTCTATAATACTATTAATGTCAGCGTAATTGTTGATACTTTTACCGTTGAAAACCCCACCCAGGTTCATACTTACCCAATTGATAATTTTGAGTTCGACATCCAGAACTGGAAAGTGAATCCCACAACTGAAGATGTTTATGTCAGCCCCGAAGGACTCGATTCAAATTCCGGTCTTAGTGAAGAAGATCCTGTGAAAACTATCTTCCAGGCGCTGCTGATGGCTCAGGCAACCGAGGAAGATCCGATCACGATTCACCTTGCCGAAGGATTTTACAGCCCTTCAAGCACGGGTGAATTGTTCCCTGTTTCAGCGAAGGATTATATTACAATTTCCGGGTCGGGAGAAGAAATCAGCATTCTGGATGCACAAGGCTCGGGCAATGTCATCTCCTCTAATTCTATCAACTATTTTGCTTTGAAAGATTTAAGCATTCAAGGCGGTTATGCTTATTATGGAGGGGGAATTTACTGTTATAGTTCTCTGCTTGAAATAAATAATGTTACAATCTGCAATAATTTCTCGGAATCCAATGGCGGGGGGATACGTGCCAATAGCAGCTCAGAAATGTATTTAAATAATGTCACTCTAAAACGTAACAGAGCAGATCAAAACGGAGGAGGTCTTGAATCCTATGGCAGCTTTATCTATCTGAACTCGGTAACGGTTTCAGAAAATACAGCCATGAATAAAGGCGGGGGAATTGCCATCAATAATTCCCAGCTGAATTTTAATGAAGATCTGCGCAGCAATGTATATTTCAATATTTCCGTGAATAAGCAGGGACATGAACTGTATTCACAAAATTCAAGCATTACTGAAGTAATTGTAGATACTTTTCTTGTAACGGTTCCCACCACAGAACATGCAAATCCGATTTCGGCATTTACTTTCGATATCCTGCAGGCAGCTCACGAAACCATCAGCTCTGATGTTTACGTATCTCCAGCCGGGAATAATCAGAACAGCGGAACATCAGAGAATGAGCCTTTACAATCCATTGCCTTCGCGATCCAGATAATCTCTGCTGATGAAGAAAATCCGGCGACAATTCACCTTGCTCAGGGTATTTATGCTGCTTCGGTAAATCAGGAATTACTCCCGTTAGTGGGCAGAGATCATATCTCTCTCTGTGGAAATGACACGGCAAACACAATCCTTGATGCAGAAAATGGCAGCGGACTGATCAAATCTTATGCCGATAATTTAACGATAGAAAATCTGACTCTCCGTCATGCGCGTGATAACACATACAATTCCATGGGCGTAATTGAGATTTCCGGGGAAAATCTTATCCTGAAAAATCTGATCATCGAGGAGAATGAAACTCTGCATACTCCCGGAGGATTAAGCTTGTATG
>JAFGMF010000121.1 GCA_016927675.1 Candidatus Cloacimonadota bacterium | reverse complement strand
TGATAATGAGATCTCTGATTTTAGGATGTTGTTTACTTCTCTTTTTCCGGACAATTTCCATTTCTGCTGATGAAATTCCAGCTCAGATCGATCAGGATCTCGAGCAGGTATTTCAGGATTCTCTGCAAACAGATTCATTACAGTTTGAATATCCTTCACAGGATACTACCGTATCACAGGATACATTAGCTTTCGATAGAAAAGCGTTAAACAGCAGTTTAAATAAATTGATCGAGACTCGGTCTGAACAGGATGATCGACATTATCTGCCCTTCCTTAATTATCATGAGAATTATCATCTTATGGCACCCTTTGCTCCCATGCTTTATTTCCGTAAAAACGGATTTACCGAACAGCCTTTCCTGATAAACAATATACATTATCTGCAGAATCATCAACTGCTCTACGAATGGACTGAAGCTAACGGAAAGATCTCTTTCAGTATACCAGAGTATGATCTGATACCCAGTTTCACGGAAAGTTATTTAGGTCTTGGTGATAATGAAATGAACCATGTTGGTGTTATTTTCAGAAAGGGAAATGTTCTTGGATTAAAGGATTTTCAGGTGATCGCAGGTTATCTCGGACAGGAGGGAAACTGGCTGGGTATTAATGAAAAATCCCGTAATTTCAACCTGAAAATGCAATACCGGAAGAAATACAACACCATAAAAATAAATTATTCTTATCTTGATCAAGATATATCTACTCTCAAACTCAACTATCCCCAAGCTTTAACCGAGCAATCTTACTTGAAAGAAAAAAGCTGGGACAGCAGCCTGCTCTGGGAAAACAACTGGTTTGATCTCGGTCTCAAATTGTCTGATAATACAATCAGTTCGGAGAAAAACACATCTACGGGCATGCTTTTTGCAAAAAGAATAAAACACCCGCTGCATCAACTCAGATTCGCTTTGGAATACAATCGTAATCATACGCACGGTAAAAATAATTATCTGGGCACGTTGGATCTGAACTCCGAGATAAAACCTCTAGAATTTGACCTGCTCGCACAAATACGTTCTGATGACGATTATTATTTGATCTTTACCCCGACTTTGAATTTATTTTCAGGATTTAAGCTTAAAACCGATATTCGAGATATTTCTCTGATACATACATTAGATAATACTTCAGAATTAATATTTCCGGAAAATGATCCTTCTACCTCAGCAGTCAGCAGTCAGAGACTGGCAGGCGGTTTAGTCCTGAAGAAAGAAACTGTTGATGTGGAAATCCTTACGGGGAAAAAGATAAATGACTCTCATGAATACTGGTTTCTGGAAAATCAGAACAACCTGAAGCTGTTTTGGGGAAGTGTCAGATTTACTCTGAATTCATATCTGCTTTTCAGTAAAATTGATCGTGAAGAATATCCCACCCTTCCTCGCTGGCAGTTACAGGCCGAATTCATAACAGCTTTGTTATTGCCTTATAACAACAGTGTCAAGGCTGGTGTTATCACGCATTATACTTCCATCTACGATGTTATATCCGGCAACGGGAACGATTTCCAGCCGGGAGAAACAACTAACATAGATCTCTGGCTGGCAATCGGTATCAGCAGAAAATTCGAGATCAGGACTAACCTGATAAATCTGATGAACAATAAGGTATTATTCGGACTGGATAACGGCTTTCAGGAATCGAATACTCATTTTAACTTTACAGTAAAATGGTTTTTTATAAATTAATATCTCTAAGAAACTAATTCCGAAATCACAGGAGGAAAAATGAAGGGTAAATGGTTTGCTTTCGGGTGTTTGACATCTATAGTAGTTATCGTTGCAATTATCTTCTCTATCTTTTATACGTTGATAAAAATGGGAGATAGTTTTAAAACAGATAAAAAACTTAAAATCCCATCGGGATCTTATCTCTCGTTAGCGCTGAAAGGCGAGATTGCCGAATACAGTGAATTTGATGATTCAATTTTCGGTCAGGATAAAAGTTTCGCTCATGAAATCATCCACAAAATCAATCGAGCCGGTACAGACGACAATATCACCGGAATCATTCTGGAACCGCATATGATCAGTTGCGGTTATGCTGTCATGAATGAGATTAAGCAGGCTCTGGATAATTTCAGTTCACGGGGAAAACCTGTATATGCTTATCTTGAAACAGCTTTGAACAAAGATTATCTGCTCGCCTGCAGTGCCGATAAAATCTATTTGAATCCATCGTCATCCGCAGGAATAATTTTAACAGGAGTCGGAGGAGAAATTCTTTTTTACAAAGAGATGTTCGACAAAATCGGAGTTGAATTCAATGTCATCCACGCCGGAAAATACAAAGGTGCTGGCGAAACTTTCTCCAGAGACCAATTCACAAAGCCTGTAACAGATAATCTTGACCTGCTTTTCGAAGATATTTATCAAAATTTGCTGACCACGATATCGACAGACAGACAACTGCCCCGAGAATCAGTCAGGGCGATTTTCGAAACAAGAAAAGAAATTTTCATTAACAGGGAAAATGCCCTCGATTCAGGTCTGGTTGATCAACTTATTTATCATGATGAATTCATCGAAAACATTGGGATAAATTCGGACCAGCTGATCAATTGGTCAAAATACACGATGCCGGTTTTCCGTACTTCTGAACAGCAGATCGCTGTTGTTTATCTGCAGGGAGATATTACTTCTGCAGAAGGAAACTATTCAATCAGTACGATCAATTATCAGAAACTAAATAAGATCATCGAAGATATAGAGAAAGACGACCAGGTAAAAGGAGTAGTTTTGAGGATCAACAGCCCGGGCGGAAGTGCTCTGGAATCGGAAAACATCTATTCCAGACTGGAGAAGCTCAACAGCAAAAAACCTATAGTTGTCTCCATGAGTAATGTGGCTGCTTCAGGCGGCTATTATATTTCTGCCGGAGCAGATTATATTTATGCAGATCC
>JAFGMF010000120.1 GCA_016927675.1 Candidatus Cloacimonadota bacterium | reverse complement strand
GGTATCACTATCAAAGTAAGAAACGTTGCACTGATCAAACCGCCAATTACCGTAAGAGCCATTGGAGATTTCAATTCAGAACCCTGACCTCTGCTCAGAGCCATCGGCAACATTCCCAGAACAGTCGTAGAAGCTGTTATCAGAACAGGTCGGATCCTGTCAGATCCACCCTGAAGAATAGCCTTGTTAACAGACAGACCCTTCATTCGTAATTTATTTATATGGTCTATAAGCACGATGCCATTATTAACAACTATTCCCGAAAGGATAATTACACCGACAAAGCTGGCAACCGATAGAGTAGTCCCCGTAGCTGCCAGAATAATCATGATCCCGATGATGGCCAAAGGCATGGTGAACATGACAACAAATGGCTGAATCAGAGATTCAAATTGAGAAGCCATGACAGAATAAACAAGAATTATAGCCAGCAGCAGAGCAAGAGCAAGAGTTATGAAAGCTTCAACCATATCTTCATAAGCTCCGCCAAACTCCAGATAATAACCCGATGGAAGATTATCGGTAATGCTTTTGAGAGCATTCTGAACTTTTTTCACCGTCCCTCCCATATCTGATGTTCCTGTGATGTTAGCTGAGAGTTGGACTTTTCTGCTCTGCTTTTCACGGCTGATCTTGCGCGGTCCTTCCGTAAATTCGATGCTGGCAATCTGATTCAGGGGAACAGAAAATCCCAGTGGTGAAGTTATACTTAAATGCAATATATCCTGAAAACTATTTCTATTGTCCTCATCTGTTCTGACCAGGATATTAATTTCTTCCCCTTCCTCACGATAAATACCTGCTTGGGTGCCCAGCGATGCAGTTTTTATTGCTGAAGCTATCTGAAAGGCTGTCAGACCATATTTATATGCTTTATCCCTGTCTATTATTATGTGAGCTTCCGGTCTGCCGGTTCGCATGCTGTTTACGATATCGCTGACATTTTCTACTTCATTCATTCTGCTTTCAATCTGAACAGCTATTTCTTTCAATCTTCCCAGATCTTTCCCAAACACACTGATCTCAATCGGACTTGACTGCCCCTCACCCATCATCTCAGCACTCGAGACAAAAACAAATTCCGCACCCTCAATCACCGGAATTTTCTTCCTGATCTCCTGTTGAATATCTTCATAACTGTTTTTCCTTTGTGCAACATCATGAAGTCGAACATAAATCTGAGCTTCATTTACATCCTGCGGATTGGTTGGATCGGCCATCGCCTGAGCATCAGACATGGGACCAAGAAGAATCAAAACATGCCGAACCCCTTCTGTTTCCAGAAAAGCATCTTCTAATTGCCTGATCACAGCATCTGTTTCATCCAGAGGCGTACCCACAGGCATTTTTACATTCATCATCATAAACTGGATTTCCTGAGTAGGCATAAATTCAGTCCCTATCAAAGGGATCAAACCCAATGAAACGACCAGTAATAGCACCGTCAATATCACTGTTTTGCTTTTATGCGCCAAAACCCAGCTCAGAATATTCAGATATCTTTTCTTGATTCCCTCAAATAATTGCTGTGATCTATCAACTTTCGGTCTATCTTCAATCCTGCGAAAAATTATTGATGCCAATGCCGGAACCAGAGTCAAAGCAACAAACAGTGAAGCAGTCAGAGAAAATGCAACTGTCAATGCCAGACCCCTGACCAGAATTCCGGTCATTCCTTCAGCAAAAATCATCGGGAAAAAAACTGCAATGGTTGTCATCGTAGATGCTGTAATCGCCATGGCAACTTCTGATGCCCCCTCTTTGGCTGCCTGAATTTTACGACTGCCCGATTCCAGATGACGGTAGATATTCTCGATCACCACGATCGAGTTATCCACCAGCATACCGACTCCGAGAGCTAATCCGCCAAGGGTCATGATATTCAAACTGAAATCAGCCAGATAGATCGCGATAAATGTAGCAATAACCGATACCGGAATAGCCAGGGTAATAGCAAAAGTTGGACGCCAGTTTCTCAGAAACAGAAACATTATTAAAACTGCCAGTAAGCCTCCAATTATCAAATTCGATGCAGCACCTTTAATGATTGTCTGAATAGGATGCCCCATATCCATTACTTCGGCAAAAACAAGGTCTCCCTGATAATCCCCGCTTATCTGCATCATTTTTTTCTGCACTCTTTGGGCTACTTTAAGAGTATTCCCGCCTGATTCTTTGGAGACCCAGAACATCGCAGTCGGTTTACGATCAGTTCTTACCCGATATCGTTTCTCTCTGTACCCCGATTCTACCCTTGCTATATCCTTCAGGTAAATCGTCTGCCCCGTAGCAGTTAATTTTACAGGAAGATTTCCGATTTCATCCAGAGATCTGTACTCTGCCATTGTTTTAAGAAAATATTCATTCTTCTGCTCACTGATATGACCCGCAGAAAAAGTTATGTTCCCGGCGGCAACTATCTGTACAATATCATCAACAGCTATTCCATACTGCTCTAATTTACCTTTGTCCACAATAATGTGTTTTTCAGCTTCATCACCACCATAGACAATCACCGAAGCGACACCTTTTAACTGCTTGAGTTTTGTAGCTACTTCATCTTCCAGTATCTTTCTCAGTTTATACGTATTATCCGAACCAGTTACCCCGTACATTAAAACCGGCATCTGAGAAAGATTCCATTTCATCACCAGAGGCCGTGATGCTTCCCTGGGCAGATAATCAGCAACTTGATCTATCATATCCCTCAGATCCTGAGCAGCAAAATCAAGGTTAGCCCCCCAATCGAATTCAACCATTATCAACGATGCATTTTCCATACTTTCCGATTGCATCTTCTTAACATTCTTAACAGATGCTATTGCCTCTTCGATTGTCGATGTGATCGTTTCTTCAATGTCCTCTGGTGAAGCCCCTTCGTACATTGTAACAATCGAAATTACCGGATAATCCATGTCAGGAAGCATTTCCAGTCCCAGACGCGTTAGAGAAATTCCCCCCATGATCACAAGCAGGATCGTCATCATCAACACAGTTACTCTTCTGTTTACCGAAAATTCTGGTATTTTCATACTTCCCGCCTTTACCTGTATTTCAGCATTTCCCCATCATTCAATCCGATATTGCCTTCAATAATCACCAGATCTCCCTGTTTTATGCCGGATCTGATCTCAATCTGATCTTCAGTTTCCAGTCCGGTCTGTACTTCTTTCAGGACAGCTCTGCCGTCTTCTACAATATATACTGTATTATCATTGATAATTGCCTGTTGCGGGATGATAATTGTATTTCTTGAAGTAGCCGTAAGCAGTTTTATTCTGACAAACTGGTTGTGCTTCAGAATTTCATAACTGTTATCAACAAAGAGCCGAACAGGAAATAATCCAGTAAATTGATCTGCTTCGGGAGATACAAAACTTACCTTACCAGGAAATTCCAGATCCGACCTGGCATCAACTTTGATCAAAGCCTTCTGACCCTTTTCAATTGTGACCATATCTTTTTCAGAAACCTGGAGGTTAACTTCTATCTTCCTTAGATTTACTATTCTAATCAAAGTCGGTTCAAGCATATTATTATAACTATCTCCCTCCTTGAGAGCAAGATATGATACTGTTCCCTTAAATGGAGCTCGGATTTCAGTATTTTCCAGAACAGATTGATAATTTGCCCGGGCAACTTCATAAGCCGTCTGAATATCATCAAAACTCTGCTGATCAATAGAACCGCTCGAACGCAATTCCTTTATCCGGGAAAAACTTTTTTTCAGATTTAAGTACTGCTGCTCTGCCTGAATAAGAACTGCCCTGTCCATTACCAGTAACAAATCGCCTTCTTCAACGGGATCGCCTTCCTTGACAAGAATTTCATTAATCTTTAAAGGCAATGAAGGTGAAATATTCACGACTTCCCGGGCTTGCGCTTTTCCTGTATACTGGATATAGCTGGAAATATCTCCCGATGATGCTTCAACAACCAAAACTTCACGCACTCCGGAAAATCCGTTGTCAGTTTTTTCCTCTTTATCCTGACTGCATCCAACCAGCAGTAATGCAACCAGTATCATTATTATTGTTAATCTATGCATCATTCCTCCTTGGAATCATAATACCTGTTCAACTCATGCTCAGTTAGAATAAAATCGTAGTAAGCCGACAGCAATTCGGATTCACTTCCGAAAAGCATCAGTTCAGCATCAAGCAATTCGCTGTTTGTGACCATTCCCTGATCGTACAGATCATTGATAATTTTATGATTCTCCCGGGCAAATTCCAGAGCAGTTTTATTATCTTCTACGACTTTTGCCCTGAGAGCTAAACGTCCGAACGTATTGCCGGCAGCGACCAGGTAATTATCCCTGGTGTATTCGGATGCCAGCCTGGTACTCTCAAGTTCATACTTTGTTTTCTTAAGATTTGTATAATTATCCCCCGAAGAAAAAATGGGCAGGGATATCACTGCTGCCAGATTCCAATTTTCATCACCGGATAGATCAAATTTATCGTCGTTCTCCAGTTCATAACTGAACTGTAAATTCAAACTGGGTAGAAAATTACCTTTAGCCAGCAGATAATTCTTTTCCATCATCCTGTTCCCCAGATCAAGGGATGATAGCACAGCACTTGTCTGCTTCACCTTGTAAAGGAATTTTTCCAGTTCGAGAGATGTTTCCAGAGAATCCATTTCAGCATATTTTTTGATCGAATTATCAAAATCTGCTAGATTCAAACCGGCAGGAAAAAGCGCTCGATCAGAAATCCCCAGCAGAATCTGCCAGTAACCTGATAATTCTTTTATGTCGTTTTCTATCTTAGACAATGTCGTCTGATCTTGCTGCAGTTTTACCCGCCATTGTAAAACATCCGAATATTTAACCGTACCAACCTGATAATTTCGTTC
>JAFGMF010000119.1 GCA_016927675.1 Candidatus Cloacimonadota bacterium | reverse complement strand
AGAATCTTCGTTCGTTTGGAGGAAAACTTTCTTTTTTTCTGCAACCTCTCACAGATATTCATCTACGTTCCAATCTACAGGGCGACTTTGCTTCTCAAGGTGATTTAAAGCATCTTTATCTATTTATCGGTATAGCTGTTTTTGTAATGTTCATCGCCGTTATCAATTTTATTAATCTGACAACTGCAAATTCCAGTGTTCGCAATAAAGAGATCGGAATTCGAAAGATAATAGGATCTTCCCGCGTGCAACTGGCATTTCAATTCCTGCTCGAGTCAGTAATCCTATGTTTCCTTGCCGTACTCATCTCTATCTCGCTGGTGGAAATTATTCGTCCAGATTTTCGCGAACTTTTTGGAACACATGTAGATATCGATTATTTACATCCCTTGCACATGGCACTGATAATATTTATTTTCCCTTTTTTAATTGGAATTTTAGCCGGTATTTATCCTGCAATTTTCCTTTCGGAACTAAAACCGGTGTTGATTTTGAAATCAACATATGCCAAAGTTACTAGAAAAGCCAAGCTGCGTAGTATTCTGGTGATTTTTCAATTTTCTGTTTCCATCATCCTGATAATATCAACACTCACAATTTTCAATCAGATAAATTTCATGAAATTCAGCGATCCTGGTTTCAGGAAGGAGAGTATAATAGTTATTCCCGGAGTACGGCAGTTATTGGGGGAGAATACTTTGGAAGCCCTTCGGAAATCCATGCAGGAAATTCCCGAGATCGAATCGGTAGGCTTTTCATCGTTATTTCCCGGAAGGGGAATTCAGAAAGCTCTAATGTTTCCGGAAGGATTTCGTGAAGATCATCCGCAGATGGGAGAAAAACTTTTCATCGATACTGGTTTCATCCCGACGATGGGAATAGAGATAGTGAATGGACGTAATTTTTCGATCGACCGTTACTCGGATCCTTCAACAAGTGTATTGATCAATCAGACTGCAGCAATTCGATTTGGCTGGGATGAACCTTTAGGTAAATCCTTTACATTGAAATCTGCCGATGGCAGTTCATCCAAAATGCAGGTTATTGGAGTTGTGCGTGACTTTCATTCTACTTCATTACATAACAAGATCGAACCACTAATCTTTTACAACGATGAGAACAGGACAAATTACATGATCTTGTTTATCAACAGCCATAATATCAAGAAAACTATCGTCCTGCTAAAAGAGAAACTGAGAATTTTAGCTCCGGAGCATTTAATGACATATTATTTTCTGGATGAGACACTTAATAATATGTATCGTAAAGATATACAAACCGGCAAGTTAGCGCTATATTTCAGCATAATTGCCATTAATCTGGCCTGTCTGGGACTTCTGGGTCTTACTTCCTTTATGGTGCAGAATAGAGCCAAAGAAATTGGCGTACGCAAAGTTCTAGGTTCATCAGTAGCTGAAATTATCATTCTACTCAGTAAAGAATTCTGCAAGCTGGTGATCATTTCGATTGCAATTTCCTGGCCGATATCTTATTTCATTCTGGATAGCTGGTTGCAAAATTTTGCCTATTGTAAAGGAATCGACTTTTCGGTGTTCATTTACTCCGCTGTCATTGCTTTATTAATTTCACTCATCACAATAAGCTCTCAAACAATCAGGATTGCTTTAAGCGATCCAGTGAATAACATTAAGTATGAGTAAAAATATGGTTTTTTTAGCATAAAAGTACCGGATAATTAGTCCGATGATCTCAGCACGGGATTCATTATTTAACTCAGCTAATTCATGAATGATTTTGTTTTCAGTTTCATTTAGTTCTTGAGTTTTTTTAGCCTGAGTGCTATAGACCAAACAAAAGAATCAACCAAGACTTTCATTTTCGATTTCTACTTTCCTTGTAATTATAATCAGAATCATATTCAATTTTACCGAAAATCTCAATAATTTTCAGTTGCTTAGATCTTTTAATCAATTCTATTAGTGCAATATAATCCGTTTCTTTTTGTTTGTCTTGCTCCCCTCATTTTTTTTAAGCTTCTTCTAATAGTTTATCGAGCAGTGCTAGATTGGTTGGCATATCTTCCACCTGAAACTTTATATCTGACACCTCGATGAAGTGTTGAGTATTTTGGTACACGTACAAAAAATAATACTTGAAAATATTTGATAACTTAAGAAATTCAAGTCGTTAGTTATTTAAATAAAGAATAGTAGCGAGTAGTTCAAATATAATATATAGTATAAGTACAAAATAAGGAAGGTTTGAAATGTTGAAAGAGATGAAACAACAGCTGGTTCAGGATACAATTGTTAATGAGTCTAGGAGACAATTCATCGAAAAAGGTATCAAAAATACAACCTTACGCAGTATTGCCAAGGAGCTGGGGATTGCCTTCGGGAATATCTACTATTATTTCAAATACAAGATTGATATCTGCGATGTTCTCTGGATAGAATACACAAATGGATTTCTTGATCATTTTGAAAAGACCTATAACTCACCTAAGGCAATCACTAAATCCGGTCTGGAAAAACTGAGATACTATTATTCGGACTTGCTTGATTATTTTCAGAAGAATCACCTTTATGTTGAACTGATCGCGTTTTCCATGGGAGAAAAGCCCAAAGGGATCAGGAGTTCGAAAGAAATGAAGGAAAAATCCAGGACTACCAGGAAAAGATTGCAATCGACCCTAGTTAAGATTTATGAAGAAGGGATCAATGATGGAAGTATTAAGGCTGATATTCCCAATGTTTTTTACGAAGCCTGGAGTTTTAACATTTCTTACGTAGCGATTATAATCAATCTCATCCGTTACCATGAGATCGGGGAAGAGGTTTATGATTATTATGTCGATACATATTTGAACAGACTCACGAAAATTGGAGGATAAAAAAAATGAAAATCAGTATCCAGATTAGTTTAATAGTTTTTGCATGCAGTTTTTTTTGTGCTGATTATCTTATGGCGGAGATAATCGAGATACCCGGTGATCATGATACAATCCAGGAAGGGATAGATGTAGCGCTCAACGGTGATATCGTTGTAGTTTCTCCTGCTACTTATTACGAAAATATAAATTTCAAGGGGAAAAACATTCTTCTGACCAGCCACTTCTATTATGAGCAGGATCCATGCTATATCGAAGAAACTGTTATCGATGGTATTTATACAGTCAACACGGATTCCATGAGCACAGTGATCTTTTGTAATGGGGAAGATGAAAATGCCGTTCTTCAGGGATTTACAATCAGGGGAGGTGGTGGAACCAGCTGGATCGATCCCCAATTTCCATCCTACACCTGGTTCAGCGGAGGTGGGATCTTTATCTACATGGCATCACCAACCATCAGGAATAATCTGATCACCTCGAACATAGTCGTCAATGATGGCAGTTATGATGGAGCTTCCGGTGGTGGTCTACTAAGCTTCAGGGGAAATCCTTTGATCACCAACAACGAATTTTCCTGGAATCAGGCTGATTACGGTGCCGGGATTGTCGTCGATTATTCCGGAGCAATCATTAAGAATAATGTTGTCCGCTACAATTCAGGGGGGCAGTTATACGGTGGCGGAGGATTTTATACTATCGGTAATGATGTGAATCCGATCATTGTCGAAAATAACACAATAGTATTTAACCACTCAGAAACAACGGGGGGTGCATTCCGTTTCTGGAGCAGTTCAGCAACATCACGAAACAATATCATCTGGGGTAATACTCAGAATTCAGGCGGACCAATTGATGGCGGAGGTGCTTCTAGCTTCTCTTATTGTGATGTTGAAGGTGGAATTGCCGGAGAAGGGAATATTGATGAATATCCTGATTTCTCTGATATGGAAATTTACATTTTAAGTGAGGATTCTCCCTGTGTCGATGCAGGAGATCCGGATTATGAATTCAACGATCCAGAAGATCCGCAAAATCCGGGAGAGGCTCAATATCCAGCTCAAGGTAGCCTTCGTAACGATATGGGAGCGTTTGGCGGACCGCTCTCGATTTTCTGGGAATACACTTCTTCAAAAGAGTTGCAGTTACCTTCTCCGGTTTTCAATCTATATAACTATCCCAATCCTTTCAGTGTCGAAAAGAAAAGAGAAGAAGCCACAACAATCAGTTTTGAGTTGAGTGGAAAAGCTGATATTACCTTGTCAATTTTTAATCTTTT
>JAFGMF010000118.1 GCA_016927675.1 Candidatus Cloacimonadota bacterium | reverse complement strand
TGATTGTGCATCTCCAGAACAGCAGCAGTAGCGAATTGAGGATAATCACCGGCATCAGAATATCTGGCGGCGATCTCAGGACTCAGATATTTTAGATCGGACAGATAGATATCCACTAACTCAACCATCTGCTTTAAGGTTTCCACTTTTTCATAGGCATTTGAATTCCAGATTACTGGTATTTCCAAGCCTTGATCTTTTGCCTTGATCAGAACTTTCTGAAGCTGAGAACTGAAATGTGTAGGAGTAACCAGATTGATATTATGCGCTCCCAGATCCTGTAATTTCAGAATGATTTCAACAAGATCCTCTGTACTTATCTGATTTCCAATTCCTGATTGACTTATGGTATGATTCTGACAGAAAACACAGCGAAGATTACAATTTGTGAAGAAGATCGTTCCACTTCCACGGGTACCGCTGAGACAGGATTCCTCTCCGAAATGCAGATCCCACGAGCTGATCTTGATCTCCAACCCACTTCGACAGTAACCTTCGACATAAGATCTGTCTGCAAGACAATTCCGGGGACAGAGTTCACATTCATACAGAGAATTCATCACTTTTTATCCTGCTTACAGCTTCTCTGAAACTCAGAGGGTTCACAAAAATAGTCTGATGCTTGAAATAGGTAACCTGCCCGGGGCTGCTTTTTCTGGGTTTCCTGATATATCTTATCTGAGTATAGTCAACGGGAATATTCACCGATTTCTTTGCTTTACTGTAATATGCTGCAAGACGACAGCAGAAGATTTTCAACTTTTCAGGCGGCTCTTTTTTCTGATAATTTTTAAGCAGCACATGAGATCCTCGATAGATTCTGGTATGAAACCACCAGTCGATTGGCTTGCCGATTTTTGTTACAAGCTCGTCATTCTCACTGCTGTTACGTCCGATCATAATCTCCCAGTCTGAGCCGATTTTAATTTTTCGAAATTCTCTTTTTTGCTGAATTTTTCCCGATTTTACTGGTTGTTCCGGCTGGATCCCGGGTTCAGTCTGTAGGATATTATCCAGTTCAATTTCAAGTTTCTCTATTTGTTTTTTTGTTATTTCGATCTGTTCCCCGATTATTTTCTTTCCGTTTTTCGCTTTGCGGTATTTTTTTACATAATACTCGATATTTTTCTGCGGATCAAGTAAAGGATCCAGTTTGATGTTTACTTTCGGAAATCCATCCACAAAATAATTATCTAACTCAATAGCAGACATTCCTTTGCGCAATCCGGGAAAATTGCTCCGTAATAATTCCGCATTTTGCTTCCATAAAATTTCTTTCCCGGCTAGATCTGCTTCAGCAGACAATTTTATCAGCTTCCTGTTTAATTTATCCAGCTGTTTTCGGATATCCTGCTGTTGCTTTTCCTTGTCTGCCTGCAGAATATCTGGCAGAATCTGATCAAAGAATAAATTACGCAACTTTTCATTTATACTTGTATCACTTTTTAATTTCTGATTAACATCTGGAAATTTCTGTATTTTTTCAGATTTGATAGCGTGATCTTGATCAATCACGTAATTAATATGCTTACTTTCCGGCGGCTGATATAAGTGCCCCTGTTGATTCCGCTGATCTACGTTCTGTCTGCCTTTTTTCCAGATTTCAATCACACGATCCGAAGCATCCGTAAGGATTAGATTACGTTTTGCAGGGATCAGCTCCAGAATAAGATTCAGTTTATTGATTTTATTATCTAATCCTATCCGGTTGAAGATCATTTTGATGATCCGGTCATCATTTACGATCATGATATCATCCAAAACAGCATTCTGCAGAGAACGGTTAAAACCCTGAAACCCGGAAAAATCTCTGAAAGGCAGGATCAGTTCATCTGCAAAAAAACAAAAAGGATTATCGCTAAGATTTATCTGCAGATACTGTTTTTCTCTGTGAAAAAAAATAGCTATCTGTTCTTTGTATAACAGCATATTACTGAATTTTCTGCCGATTCTCCGGTTTTCAATTACCCAATTTTCCAGATACTGATATTCCATTTTAGTTCCCCGGAGATATGGAATTATCCCCGGAAAATTTGTCCATAAAAGATTTAGCATCTATTTAAGAGTCTATTGTCTAGACAATATTAATCTTGACATTGAACATATTGGTAGAGAATTTAAGAAAAAATTTTCAGGAGGAAGTCAAATGTTCAAATGGATAATAATAATTTCTGTTTTATTCATACCTTTCTTCAGTTCAGCAGATGACATTGACGTCACAGCAGAAGCCGGATTCAGCATGGGCGGTGCTATTGGCACGATGGTAATCGGGGATGATACATACTCCCAGATCAGATTCATGCCGGAACTTGTGCTAGGAAAATTCGGGATTGGTCTTGATATTGAGCTTTTGATCGACAGTAATGGCAAGATCCGGGAAGAAGACTGGGATAATTTCGGAGACTATCTGAACAAGATATATTACATCCGTTATGGCTTAAGGGGTGATCCTTTCTATTTCCGAGTCGGTGGATTCCCCTATTACACTCTTGGTCACGGGTTGATCATGAAGAATTACTCAAACATGCTTCGTTATCCGGAATTTCGTCAGATTGGTCTGCAGCTTGGTGGAAAAATCCCCGTTTCCAATATCGAGTTGGAAGCCTTTTCCTCAAATCTGGAAACAAATGAGATCCTGGCTGGCAGAATTACTATTGAACCGCTCTCATCCACAGAAATCACTCTGCTCAATAAATTGAAATTCGGCGGAACGATCGTAACAGATCGCGATCAATATGGTAAACTTGATGACGATACGATCGCCAGTCTTCCCGTTGACACTGATGGTGACGGAATTTATGATGATGATGATCCTGATCTTGATGGAGACGGTTTAATTGATTATGATTGGCTGATTGAAAACAATTGGACTGAAGAGGAAATCGAAGCCTGGCTGGAAAATAATCTGTTAGATAATGATGTTATCAGAGATAAGATTAGTTTTGACGAAGATGGTATCATCATTTTTGGAGCTGATTACACAATTCCTCTTGTTGAGAGTAAGCTATTTTCCTTGGGCCACTATGGAGAAGCAGCTAAAATTGTTGATCATAATATGGGATTCATTTTCCCTGGTTTCTACTCAAAGTTTCTGATCTTCGATGCCAATCTTGAATTTCGGTTTTATCAGGATGATTTTCTGCCGGGATATTTTGATCATCTTTATGATGACCAACGCTGTATTGTTGTGAATAATGAAGTTTTCACCAAAGAATCACTGCTGGAATTCACAACGGAGTTGAAAGGCTGGTTTGGCAGCCTTACTGCAGATCTCTTCAATATGATCTATCTTACCGTCTCTTATGAAGACATGTATGGAGAAGATGACTACAATTACCGTTCCATCTGGGGTAAGGTTAATCTTGCCCAGAAGCTTATTCCTAAACTGGTTCAGGCAGAAGTGAATTATTCTCAGACCGGATTTGATAAACTCAGATATTTCAAAGCCCCTTCTGCTCAGGTAAATGGTATTCTTGCCTATTCACTGGGCAGCACTACCCGGCTGGTTGCCAAATATCAGGAAAGATACTCAGATTTTAATGGTAATGGCAGGATCAAAGGTAAAGAAGAAACCATTAAATCCATGAATGTCGGTGTAGAATTCAGATTCTAATTTTTGCTGACCCGTATCCGCTTACAACGGATACGGGTCTTTACTATCCGGGTAAAATTAATGAATACAGAAAGCTGGTTCGATTCTCACTGTCATTTATCAGATCCGTTACTCAAAGATCACCTTGTTCAGGATATCGAATTCGCAATCTCCGTCGGGATAAAACACTTTGTCAGCTCAGCTCTCTGTGCATCAGAATTCCACTGGCACAGCAATTTCAAGAACAGGTATCCTCAATTTGCTCAGTTGATCAGCTGGTGTGCCGGAATACATCCATATTATCAGCTGAGTTCTGAGAATGATCTCAAATTACTGGACCAGTTGATCCGGGAGTCAAAAATCATTGCCATTGGAGAGATCGGCCTCGATAAACGTAATCCAGACCTGAATTATCAAAAAAAAATCCTTCTTGAGCAGCTTTATCTGGCATCTTCAGCCGAATTACCGGTGTTTCTTCATATCGTGAAATACTATTATGAGATCTTTTCACTGCTGCGGAAAAATTTTCCTGATCTCACTTACATTATTCATGGCTTCAACAGTTCTCTCGAGACAGCAAAAGAATTTTCCAGATTGAATTCGTATTTTTCCCTGAACAGCCGTTTATCTGCTGAGCAAACTTTAAAATACCTGATCGACCAGAAAAGGATCCTGCTTGAGACAGATTCACCGTATGCCAGTCCCGATCCGGATAAGCCATACAACAGCCTGTCTAATCTGCTTCTCACAGCTGAACGGATTGCTGAACTGGCAGAAATTTCATTCAAGGACCTCAGGAAAATCCAGGCGGAGAATTTTCTGAAGCTTTTCGGAAATAAATGTTCTGAAGATCTTGATACTACCTGATAATTGAAATGATAATCTCAGTTCTGTTGAGGAAAGGTAAAAGAATAATATGAGCTCATTTCCCAGATCCTTGTCATTGGCACTTCCTGTTATCAGCAGGCATGCTTCTTTAGCCTCATGTTAAAAGAAAAAGATCAGTTTTCCAGAACCGGACTACTTTTGGGTGACGAAGCAGTGGAAAAATTCCGGACAACACGGGTTGCAGTCATGGGATTAGGCGGAGTTGGTTCTTATGCTGCAGAGGCTCTGGTACGCAGCGGAATTGGCAGATTGCTTTTAGTGGATTTCGATAGAATAACGCTGTCTAACCTGAACAGACAGCTTCCTGCTCTGCACAGTACATTGAACAGATATAAGACTGAGGTCATGCGGGAAAGAATGCTGGATATCAATCCTGGCGCAGAGATAGAAATCTTCAGTGACTTTTTTGTGGAAGAGACCAGGGATAAATTGCTTCAGGGCATAGATTTTGTTGTAGATGCCATTGATTCATTAGGACCCAAAGCCGGTCTGCTGGAAGCGGTCTGGCACAGAAAACTCCCGGTAATATCGGTAATGGGCGCTGCCAGCAGGTTCGATCCCGGCAGGATCGAACTGGCAGATATTTCCCAGACCATCAACTGTCCGTTAGCAAGAAAAATCAGGAAATATCTGCACCGGCGCGGGATCATCTCGGGGATACCGGTGATCTATTCTACAGAACTGCCTATATCTCAGTTTGATCACCAGGCAGGTTCCGAGGAAGACTGGTTTACCACCAGAGGAAGAAAACGAGGTACACTGGGCTCAATCGTCTATATGCCGGCAATTATGGGA
>JAFGMF010000117.1 GCA_016927675.1 Candidatus Cloacimonadota bacterium | reverse complement strand
TGCCTGATGAAATTCGGTATTGATATTCATGATCTGCGAAATCTCTCTGATCAGGAATTGATTCAATTCAGATTGTTTTTTCCAGTTATGTCCGAGATAAATGTTTTCCAGAAAATTGAAGAAAAAATCGAAATGCCGGCAGCGTTTGTAACTGCAGATCAAAGTTTTTAAATGATCTTTATACCACAACGATGAGTTATCAATTAAAACATCTTCAATCAGCATGGTCTGAGTACCATTGTTCGGGACTGTTAGCCAGATGATGCCGGAGGGTGTTTTGATCAGGTTGCGATTCCGCCAGTCACGCTGTGTGTATTGAACATTATCCAGAAATACGAAATGATCTACCTGTCTGATAATATGGAAATATCCCTTCCAGGGGATGTAATTTGATTGGATGATTGCTACCTTGCTCATGTTACCATTTTCAGAAAACGGGCAGGATTCCCCACCCAGATTTCATTTTTCCCGATATCGTTAAGCAATACTGAGCCCATACCCAGAGTGGCATAAGCACCGATTTTTAAACCCTCCCGGACAGTTGCATTAAGCCCGATATGTACTCCCCTGCCTATGCTGATCATCGAACTGAGGCAGCTTTGCGCAGCCAGATGGCAATGATCATCAATGAAATCGTTGTGCCCGATAAAAGCTCCGGACATGATCAGACAGCATCGACCGATTTTTACACCCGGGGAAATGATCACCTGAGGCAGAATTGCTGTTCCATTGCCTATCTCCACATCAGGAGCTATATATGCCGTGGGATGAATAAAAGTCGCCATCCGCTCTTCCGGGATTTTTAATGATTCAAACAGCTGGATCCTTTCTTTCTGACCTTCAATTCTGTAAATCGTATTGATGAAGTAATAACCCCGTTCCAGAAAATTACCGACCTGATCCAGTTTTCCCAGAACCGGTAAACCTTCGATCTTTCTTCCGGTCTCTATCCTGTCGTTCAGATATCCCGCAAACTCCCATTCCGAAGAATTATTTTTTCTGGCATCAAGAATCGCGCTGGCAACCACCGAACCGTTTCCCAGTCCGCCAAGAATTATTACCCCTTTTCCCATTTCAGCTTCCTTTGCTAATGCTTTCTATCTCATACTTTGGTTTTGCCGGACAACTATCTCTGCTGCTTCTGAAAATGGAATGATTTTTTAATCTGTCCCAGGCGAGCTTAATTAGTCGGTTATAGTTATAACCACTTTTCCCGGCAAATCGTTCCTGCCGTTCCAGATCAAGATAAGCAATTCTGAAATTACCCTTGTGCATCATACTTAGTATTGATCCGGGTTGTTTTGCATGATCTCCAAGCCGATCAATCACATCTCTGAGAAATACTCTGTAAACACCCGTTCTGTGGTCCTGCCTGATATTGGTAAGTAACTGCGCAACCAGAAAGAAAATCCGGGATAAGATAACACGACATAGCGATGATTTTCTCTTTTTCCAGCGTGCGATCACGATTTCGCTGTTCATGAATTCAAGCTTTTCAAGCAGTTCCGGCAACGCCTCAGGTGGATCCTGCAGATCAGAATCCATCACTGCAATTATCTCCCCCGATGCATGATCAATTCCAGCTGTAATGGCATACTGCTGACCGAAATTCCGCTTCAGCCTGATCAAAGTAACACTCTGCCTGAAGAGCTGCTCTTTGCTTACAATTTCAACGGTATCATCCGTACTGCAGTCATCGACAAGAATTATCTCATAGTTGACGGTAAGTTTTTTTAAAACAGCGGTTAACCTGGCTAATAATGTCGAGATCACCTCCCGATCGTTAAATACGGGAATGATCACAGATATGTTTTTCATTTTCAGACTGCCTTTTCAGGTGTTTTCAATTGACTGCTGATGCTGATAATCCCACCGATCAAAGCCTGATTACCGGTCAGGATCAGGAAATTTAACAGAGATACGGTAACGGCTATTACCGGATTTAAGCCTGCTGATTCGTACAGACTGGCGAAAGCGGTTTCCCGCAGTCCCAGACCACCAAGTGTGATCGGGAGCAGAGAAATGATCTGAATCAGAGGCAGGATGGCAAGATGATCCAGAAAAGACAACTGTTCTCCCCAGAAGCGAAAGAGAAAATCAATATTTAATATCCCAAGCAGTTGGATAGTTAAGATCAGCGGAGCTGTCCTGAAGATTATTCTGAAACTGGCTATTTTACCGGTCTCTTCTGCCAGTGATTTCAGATAACTAAATATTCGACAGAGTTTACGAGGCTGGGTAATATCTTTTTTGGATGTGCTTTTCTGCAGATATGCTGGCAACAAGATCAGAACGGTACAAACCAGTAATAGCAATAGTGGTATTAAAACAAGGTCTTTACGGGATTTGTCAGAAATCAATATTCCGCTAATACTCACAATACTGAGGATAATTATTCCCATTACTTTTTCCAGGATCACACTGCTGCCGGCAAGCCCGGGACGATCAGTCATATCTTTTTCCAGATAGTAGATTCTGATGGGAGCAAAACCATCTCCGGAAGGCAGGAACATTCCCCAGAAGATGGATTTGTAATTTATCGTTAGCAGATTGGAAAGCGCTGTTTTTCTTTCGCTGCTCTGCAGGATGATCTGCCAGCGCCGGGCTGCCAGTAAAGGGATCAAAACAATAGAGTTTAAAAATACAAAAAAAAGGTATCGATAATTAACCTGAACGTATGAAAATGTTCCGATTTCCGGATAATAACGACGGATCAGGAAGAGCAGGATAAGTGATGAGATCAGTAATCGGATCCATCGCAGCAGCTTTTTCCCGCTTCTTTTCGGATTCATTTCAATTACCTGTTAACCGGAACATCCTCTCAAGAGATGCTTTTGCTCTGATCATTATATCCTGATCCAGGGTAATTTCGTTTTCTTCATCAGCTAAAGTTTTAGCAACCTCGGCCAGAGTAGTTTTCTGCATGTTTGCACAGATCATCTGCTCACTCATCGGTACTAAATCCTTCTCGGGATATTTTGCCGCTAACTGCCTGTAAAGACCGATCTCCGTGCCGATTATCACCCGATCGTTTTCCTGTGTGTAACTGATCATCTGACTTGTGGAACAGACATAATCGGCGATTTTGCAAATCTCAGGTTTACACTCCGGATGCACTGCCAGCTTATGCCGGGGATATTTCATCTTTAGATCTTTAACCTGCCCCAACGTGATCTGATCGTGTACCGGGCAATATCCATCCCACATGATAACAGATCTTCCACTTACCATTGCACCCCAGGATCCCAGATTGCGATCGGGAATGAAAATTATCTCTTTACCGGCTGGAAGTTTACTTATTACCTCGCCGACATTGCCAGAAGTACAGCTGATCGTACTTTCCGCCTTCAGATCAGAAGTGGCATTAACATAACAGACAACTTCAGCTTGCGGATAACGCTCTTTTAATTCCAGTAACTCATCGATTTTTTTCATTTCAGCCAGAGGACATCTCGCTGTTTCATGTGAGAGAAGCACTTTCTTCTCAGGATTCAACATTTTAACCGTTTCAGCCATTAATCTGATCCCGCATAGCATTACCAGAGGATGATCTGTCGTGCAGGCGTATTTTGCCATTTCCAGAGAATCTCCTACCAGATCGGCAATTTCCTGAACTTCCAGAGCCTGATAATTATGCGCCAGGATCAGACAATTCTTCTTTTTCTTTAACGACAGTACACTTTGTTTCAACTCGGTATTCGAAAGTCGATCTTGATTGCTTGTTAACATCTGTCTCCACCCTGATAATTTTGTTCCAAAATAAATTTTTTATAAAAAAATAAAACAGCAATAAACATTCCAGTATTAGAGATTTGCCTGTAACTAAAAATATCTGTGACCTATCTTTGAGATAATAAACGGAGTCTTACCGCTGCCTGTCTTTTCCAGTTCCGATACTTGAGAAAAGCTCAAACAGACTTCGCTTCCCAGCCGTTTACGCAGATCACGTTCCAGATTCTGTTGTGATTGTCTGGTGAAATTACCTTCGGTTACCAGTTTAACTTCAATATTATTAATGGAATACTGTATACATTGTGAACAGATTACTCCCCGGGCATTGTCAATTGAATGTGACATTACAGCCCCCAATAATCTGCCGTCCGTTGTCTCCAGATAATCGCATTCTTTTCCCGTTATTGTTTCAATTAGCGGAAAAGGTCTGCCACAAGGGCATGCCTGTACTGTGGATAAAATTACGGAATCTTTGATGTTATACCTGATAAAAGGCATGGCATAATTGTAATATCCTGTACCGACGAGTGAATATCCACCGGATTCCGGATTCTCAATCATCTCATGGCAGGCGAAATCATCCAGCAAATGCAGATTTCCGGCTTCACATTCCGAGATCATGGCCGCATTCTCATGCAGAGAATAAAAATTATAAACATGACAGCCAAAATAATCCTCCAGAATTTCTCTTTTCCGAGATGATAACGTCTCGCCATATACGATGATCCCTTTTGGGGAAGATAAGCGGACATCATCATCCCGGGCGGTTTTTACCAGCATCACCAGATCAAAGGGAAAACCCATGATGATTTTTGGTTTTCTTCCTTTCAAATAGCCGATCAATTTTCGCAGACTGTCTCTGGAAAGCCTGTTAGAATCAAATCTGATGACATTGTAAACGCTATTATGAATGAAATCCCTGTCCGATAAATAATAACTCTGCAGACTGAGGGTCAAATCTCCCAGACGGTATCCCGCCCAGTGATAACTTCTCAGCAAAGCGGCGATCTTATTAGCCTGGTTAGTATCATCACTGATGAAATGCAAAGGTGTTCCGGTTGAACCACTCGTAGAATCCCAGTTTATCCCGTATTTCGCGGAATTTTCCGCAGTAAGCTCTCTTGCCCGGGTACGAACAGTCTCCTT
>JAFGMF010000116.1 GCA_016927675.1 Candidatus Cloacimonadota bacterium | reverse complement strand
TTTTGATCGCGGGTCCATGTCTGGTAGAAAATGAAACGATCGTTCACCAGACAGCAGAGTTTCTGGCCAAAGAAACAGAGAAGCGCAATCTGACATTTATCTTCAAATCTTCTTACCGAAAGGCGAATCGAACATCTCTTGAATCATCAACCGGGATTGGAGATGATCTTGCCCTGCAGATTCTCGAGCGGATCAGGAAAGAATTTCAAATTCCGATTCTAACAGATGTTCATGAAACCAATGAAGTGGAAAAAGCTGCTCGAACAGCAGATATCCTGCAGATCCCAGCATTTCTTTCCAGGCAGACAGATTTGATTATTGCTGCTGCTGCTACCGGCAGAATCATAAACATAAAAAAAGGGCAGTTCATGGCTCCGGATGACATGAGCAAAGCTATACGGAAAATACTTTCAACGGGTAACAACCAAATTCTGTTAACTGAACGAGGTACTTCGTTCGGCTATCATGATCTGGTGGTTGACTTCAGAAGTTTTGCCGTATTAGGCAGAACTGGTTATCCGGTGATCTTTGATGTGACCCATAGTCTGCAGAAACCTTCGCAGGGCGATTACAGCGGAGGTACACCCGAGTATGCCCTGATGATGGCAAAGGCTGCCCTTGCCACCGGTCTGGTTGATGGGTTGTTTCTGGAAACACATCCCGATCCTGCTGCAGCTCTGAGTGATGCTCATACTCAGTTACCTCTGGAAGTGATCCCCGATTTTCTTGATGCCTGCCTTAAAATTGCCGGACTAAAGGAAGATTAAATGATGAAAATCGATCAAATCAGTTTGATCATAACAGATTGTGACGGTGTTCTTAGCGATGGTAAAGTAATTTATGGCAGCGATGGATCGGAACTGAAGAATTTCTCGGCAAAAGATGGATTGGGAATCAGGCTTCTCGGTTATACCGACATTAAAATTGCAGTTATCACCGGGCGTTCTTCTGAAGCACTGATCAGGAGATGTTCTGACCTTCGGATCTCTCTGTTGTTTCAGAAGATCCATAATAAGAAAAAATGTGCAGAGAAGTTACTGAATGATTTAGGGCTTAAATGGGAAAATACTGCTGTTATCGGGGATGACTGGAATGATTATCCGATACTTCACAGAGCAGCTTTATCAGCCGCACCCGCCGATGCACCTTCCGATCTTCAGGACAAAGTCGACCTGGTAACCAGCAAACCCGGAGGTGCCGGAGCCGTTCGTGAGCTGATCGAATATATCATTAAAGCAAAAGGCGTTTATGAACAGACGATCCGGCAATTCATCAATGATCTGGAAAATTCTTAGTCTGCTGCTGCTGATCAGTTTATCAGCTTGCCAGTCGGAACTTCCTCCTTCTGATGATCCGGAAGAATTTGATCTGCCGGATGAACAGGCTGATTCAGTCAGAATAGTGGCAACGAAAGGGAATAAAACCGACTATATTCTTATTGCCAGACATGTAGATAAGTATTATGACAAAAAATATATCACAGCGCAAGATGTTACTGTAGAGACATTTAATCCCGATGGTTCGATCCGCTCTGTTCTGACCTGCGATCATGCCGAAATGGATGAGATCAAAAATCTGTTGATTGCCAACGGTAATGTAGTTATCACCAGTGATAATGGTGTGTTAAGAACACCGGATCTGTTCTGGAATCGCAATAATGATGAAATCCGCGCTTTAAATGGTGTAGAACTGGAGCGGGATGAAAACACGCTTTGGGGCGAGGCGATGAGAACGGATATCGAACTGAACCAGATTGAGATCGTAAAAGTTTCAGCCTTAGGTAAAATTGATGAAGAAGATTTCGACTGGTAGTCTGCTGCTGTTTCTGGTTTTCATCATTACGGCAGTATCCACAGTAGAACAGAGACCATATCGGCTGCTCAATTCTGACCTGCTCACTATCAGGGAAACCAACGAAGAATATATTACCAACCTTGTAGGGAACGTGCATTTCTTTTACGGCGAGACAGAATTTTACTGTGATCGGGCTGAAATTTACGAGAAACAGAAAATTACCCGAATGCAGGGTAATGTTCATGTTCTGGAAGATACTCTTAAACTCTGGGCTGATCAGGTGGAATATTTCCGTCTACAGGAGGTGCTGCAACTAGATGGAAACATCAAGATCGAGGAATCTCATCAGGATTCCACAAAAAGATATTTTGAAGCTGAGCATGTAGAATATTTCAGAAATGAGAGGCAATTGAATGCTTTCGAAAACGTTATTTTTCTGGATGAAAGGGAAAACCTCAACGGTTTGTGCGGAGAATTGAGATATTCATTGGAAACGGGTTACGGTTTTCTGCTTAAAGAGCCCGTAATCTGGATGACGGATAAAGATTCCATGGCGGTGCAAGCCGAGAAAATGGAATATTATAAAGATTTTAAAAAAATAATAGCCAACTTTAATGTAATGGTATCTTCTTCGGAATTTGAACTGAAAAGTGATTTTCTGCTCTATTTTGCCGAAGAAGAAAGAGCTATCTTTCTCGGCAATCCAAAATTCAATTCCGATTTTGCCGATGCTGTTTCAGAAGAACTGGAAATTCATTTTAATGAGCGAAAGATTGAAAAAGCAAATTTACAGGATTCATGCCTGGTATTTTTTCGCGTTGAAGGTTCTGATGAAAAGAAAAGCTGGGTAAAGGCAGAGCGGATGGAATTTGATTTTATCAAAGGTAAGATCGATTTCGGTCGAGCTACCAGTAATGTTCACTCATACTTCGAGCAGGATAAAACAGTGAAAAGAGATTATTCGGTCAATGAATCTACCGGTTCGGAGCTGCACCTCTACATTAAGGATGAAAAAATAGAAGCAATCAAAATGTTTGATCAGGTCGGCGGGATGTATAAATTTCACAAGAAATGACATATCTTTCAATACCTTAATGAGTTGAGATTAAGCATATTTTATTCCAAGATCTTGTAAAAGGTAAAATACAGCGAACAATACCTTGACAAATAATTTAAAAATTATTATTTATTTTTCTGTATGAATAAGATCCGAACTGAAAAATTAGTAAAAATATATGGAAATAAAAAAGTCGTCAATGATGTCAGTATAGAAATCCATCAGGGCGAAATCGTTGGCATTCTGGGTCCTAACGGAGCCGGTAAATCGACAACATTTTATATGATCCTTGGTCTGATCAAGGCTAATCAAGGCAAAGTTTATTTCAACGAACAGGATATAACCCGATTTCCCATGTATAAGCGAGCTCAGCTCGGGATTGGCTATCTTGCCCAGGAACCGTCAATTTTCCATAAACTGACCGTAGCAGAAAATATCATGGCGATACTGGAGACGTTAAAACTATCCAAGAAGGAACGTCAACGTCGGCTAGAAGAGCATCTGGAGGATTTAAATCTGAGCAGTCTGGCCCGGCAGAAGGCGTATACGCTTTCGGGGGGTGAACGGCGCAAGCTTGAGATAACGCGTTCGATGGTAACCTCTCCATCTTTTCTGCTGATGGATGAGCCATTTGCCGGAGTTGATCCTCTGGCGGTAGCCGATATTCAGGATATAATCAAGAAATTGAAGGAAAAAGAGATAGGTATTCTGATCACTGATCATAATGTACTTGAAACTTTGAAAATTACTGAAAGAGCATATATTATTTTTAATGGGGAGATCCTGCTATCAGGAACATCAAGGGAATTGGTAAACAGTAAAAAAGCCAGAGAAGTCTATCTGGGAGACAGATTCATCAATCCTTTTGGAGTTGAGTATGACAAGAATTAGACAGACAATGAGTCACAAACAAACCCAGAGTATGCTGTTAAAACCGAAAATGCTGCAATCGCTGGAAATGCTGGCCATGCCATTGCTGGAACTTGAAACCCATCTTAAGCAGGAGATGGTCACTAATCCACTGCTGGAAATGCTTGATCCAAAAGATGAAGATGAAGACCTTCAGGATGAGCCTAAAGAGGCTGAATCATCTGATCAGGAAGAAGAGCTTGATGAAGATCAGGAAATAGAGAAGGAAATTCAGCACACCCTTGAAGAAAGCCGTGAATTGAGTGAAGTGCTTGATGCCTATAATGATTATTCCCGTGATAATGTTACCCGAAGCAAGGACCAGGATGATAAGATCAACTTTGAGCAGATCATCCGAGCGAGAGAAGATCTGAAAGATGATTTCATCATTCAGTTGGACAGGTTCGATCTGAATGAAACAGAGTATGATTTTGCCTATGAGATAATCGACAGTTGTGATGCATATGGTTATTTACCGGTTAATTTCTCTCTGGACGAACTTGCTGCTGAATACGGAATTTCTGAAGCAAGAGCTCGGGAGATACACCAGATAGTCCTTCATCTGGATCCATCTGGGATAGGTGCTCATAACATCAGGGAATGTCTGCTTGCCCAGCTGGAAGAAATTTCGGAAGATAATATACCCGTTGAGTTGATCAGTGAAAATTTCGATGATCTGATCCACAAAAGATATAAAAAATTGGCAACAAAATTCAATGTTACCATAAAAACCATATTAAACTGGAAAGAAAGCATCAGCCATCTTGATCCAAAACCAGGATTACGCTTGCTGCCTAATCAGACGAACTATATTATCCCCGATGTAATCCTGAAAAAAATCGATAATGAGTACGAGATCATAATCAACGATTTCACTTTTCCCAGGATCAGGATGAGCCGTGGTTATCGGGAGATCCTCAGGATGGTGAAAAAGGATCGCAGTGCTCTGGAATATGTTCGTAACAAGATCAATTCCGCCAAATTTCTGATCAAATCGATATATTTACGTGGCAAGACACTGGAACGGGTAACCAGGTCGATCATCCGGAATCAGATGAGTTTTTTTTATGAGGACAGCGGAATTTTAGAGCCGTTAACCTATTCTGTGATAGCAGATGAGCTGCAGGTGAATGAATCAACAATTTCCAGGGTTGTCCGAAACAAATATATCGATACACCATTCGGGATCATGAGCTTAAAGGATTTTTTCAGCAGCAGAGCCGGAAAGGATGATAATTTCAATTCTGTATCACGTCAGAATGTTGAGATGCGGATAATCAAAATGATCGAGACCGAAGATGGAAAGAATCCTTTGAGTGATCAGGATATTGCCGATAAATTGCGGGAAGACGGGATAAATGTATCTCGCAGAGTTGTGGCAAAATACCGGAAGGCAAAAGGCATTTTGAACAGCCATCTACGCAAGAAAATTTGATCTTGTTTTACCTGTGAAAATAACTATTATTATCATCTGGAAAGTATTGGGGAGAGGATAGTGACTGAATTTTCAACCGCAGTTATAGGTGGTGGTCCTGGAGGTTATGTTGCTGCGATCAGGCTGCACCAGGCCGGGATCGGCACAGCAGTTTTTGAGCATAGCCGGTTAGGCGGAGTTTGTCTGAACTGGGGCTGCATTCCAACCAAAGCGTTAGTTAAAATTGGAGATCTCTATTCGGAAATCCGAAAAGCTGATGAATTCGGGATCGTTGTAGGAAATTCGCGACCAGATTTTAAGGCAATCATGAAGAGAAAGGATCAGGTAGTGGAAGATCTGGTTTCCGGTGTGGAATTTCTGTTCCGCAAGCGGAAGATTCCTGTGGTGAATGAGCGTGTGCTCAAGATCAGTAAAACTTCTGAAGGCTATCAGATTTTTACCGGGTCGGAAGAGTATCGGTCAAAAAACATCATCATCGCTACAGGCTCTGCACCCAAAGAGCTTCCAGACATCAAAACCGACGGTCGGAAAATAATGTCTTCCCGTGATCTCCTGGCATCAGCAGAATTGCCCGGTAGTTTAGTGGTAATTGGCGGTGGGGTGATAGGTTGTGAATTTGCCTCGCTGTTTGCCAATCTTGGAGTTAAAACGGAAATCGTAGAATTTCTGCCTTCCCTGATCAATCAGGAAGATGCTGAAGTTTCCAGAAGATTACAACTTGCCTTCCGTAAAAGAGGAATTGAAGTTCATCTGAAAAAATCTGTTAAAGGGATACGTGAAGAATCAGGAAAACTGGTTTTATCTCTCTCTGACGGGAAATATCTGGAAACTGATAAAGTATTGTTAAGTGTAGGCAGAAATCCTGTTTTCGGGATCGAGTGTGAAGGATTCACCCTGGCGATGGATCGTGGTTTTGTGCTCACAGATGACGATTTCAGGACCAGTGAACCAGGCATCTATGCAGTGGGTGATGTAACCGGAAAACAGATGCTGGCTCATACAGCCAGTAAACAAGGCGAAGTTGCAGCTGCAACGATCGTTGCTCTTGAACGGGGTAATTACCAGAAATCGGAACCTCTCTGCTATGAAAATATACCCCGCTGTACTTTTACTGATCCGGAAATAGCTTCCGTCGGTTTTACCGAAGCTGAAGCCATGGAAAGATACGGTAAAATTGATATCGGCAGATTTCCTTTTACAGCCAATGGTAAGGCATTGAGTCTCGGTATGACGTTTGGTTTTGTCAAGACTATATCAGCAGGAGAAAACAAACGACTTGTCGGGATGCATATCATTGGACCTGGAGCAACAGAGTTAATTGCACAGGGGAGTATTATGCTGGGAATGAAATTAGCAGCTGAAGATCTGGAGAAATTTGTATATGCTCATCCAACACTATCGGAAGCAGTCAGAGAAGCGCTTGAAGATCTGAACGGGGCATCAATCCATAAAATCTGAGATATGACAGAATTAAGAAAACCTTACTGGCTGCAGTCAAGCAAACTGGGTTCCAGAAAAACCGGCGAGATCACCAGAAAATTACGATCGTATAATCTTCATACAGTTTGTGAAAGCGCACGCTGTCCAAACCGGGGCGAATGTTTTGAGCGGGGAACCGCTACCTTCATGATCCTGGGTGATCAATGTACCAGAAATTGCAGTTTCTGTGCCATCGAAAAAAAGCGGGAAAATCTGGCTGCACCTTCTCCGGAAGAACCTGTTATGATAGCAAGATTATCCCGGGAGCTGGATCTTAAGCACATTGTGATCACCACTGTCACCAGAGATGATCTGGAAGACGGAGGTGCAGGGCAGTTCGTTAGGGTTATTGAAGAGATCAGAAATCATTGTGAACCGGATGTAACGATTGAGGTGCTCATCTCGGATCTTCAGGGAAGATGGAATGATCTGAAGAAGATCTTAAAAGCCGGACCAGATATTCTCAATCACAATCTGGAAACGGTTCGCAGGTTATATCCGGAAGTAAGACCGCTGGCAGATTATGATCGTTCTCTGCATCTGCTCGGGGAAGCCAGGAAATTTAATCCATCCCTGCTTACGAAAAGTGGATTCATGGTTGGTCTGGGAGAAACCTGTGCAGAGATTAATGATCTTCTGACAGATTTAAGAAGTCAAGATGTTGATATTTTAACGATCGGGCAATATCTTGCTCCGAGTAAAAAACATTATCCGGTTGCGGAGTACATCCGACCGGACGTTTTTGCTGAATATCGGCAGGCAGCCTTGAGAATCGGCTTTAAAATAGTAGAATCGGGTCCACTGGTACGCAGTTCGTACCATGCGGAACGAGCCAGAAAAATCTTAAAAAGGAGATAATTATGGAAATTACAATTACCGCTCGCCATTTTGAACTTACAAATGCGATCCGTGATCACATCGAACATGAAACGGGAAGACTCGAAAAGTATTTTGATCACATTATCAATACTCATTTCATACTCAGTCTTGATAATAATCGCAATAATGTTGAGATGATCATTCATATTCCAAAAAATAATTTGAAAAGCGAAGCTTCTTCAGCAGATATGTACATGGCTATTGATGAAGCGATCGAAAAGATGGAAACCCAGGTAAAGAAACTTAAAGGTAAGTGGACAAACCATCAGAAGAAGAGCCTGAATTCACACTTTGTCTATGCAAATTTAATTGAGCGAGGAGAGACCAAGAAGACCGTTAAGACCAAAAGAATTCTTGCAGAGGTAATGACTGTGCAGGAAGCATTGAATCGGTTTGAAGAAATTGAGGATCCCTATTATATTTTCAAGAATATCGAAACTGACAGGATCAATGTTCTGGTGAAGAAGGATCAGGAACATTTTAAATTGTTAGAACCATAATCTGTTCCTGTTTCACAGAACGGGAATAACTGGACGGGATAACAGGATGAAAAAAATAACAGTCAAAGAATTTTTCAGCAGCAAAAAGGATGATTTTTCATTATCTCTGGTAACAACACCTGAAACGCTGGAAAATCATATTACCAGCCAGTATCTGCACCGACCTGGGTTAGCTTTATCCGGATATTTTGAACGCTTCTCTTATGACAGAGTCCAGATACTCGGGGAAACTGAGATCAGTTATCTGCAATCCTTGAAAGAAGTAGATCTGTACGATCGGGTCAAAGAACTCTTTGTTTTTAATATACCCTGCTTTATAGTGACCAAGGGTTTATCTGTTCCAGAGCAGATGGAATATCTGGCAAACGAGATGAATGTGGCGATACTGATTTCCCGCTTATCTACCGACAGGTTGTATCATTCGCTCAGAAAATATCTGGAAGATGTTTTTTCGCCGTCAAAATCAATCCATGGCACTTTGGTTGATGTGTTTGGTGAAGGTATTTTATTGACGGGAAAAAGTGGTATTGGAAAAAGTGAATGTGCACTTGATCTGGTAGAGCGAGGACACCGTTTGATCACTGATGATGTAGTCAAAATAATCCTCAGAGATGATGTATTGATCGGAACATCGACCAATGATTACGGGCATTTCATGGAGATCCGGGGAATAGGTCTGGTTGATGTGGAAAAAATGTTCGGGATACAGGCAGTGCGTTTACAGAAACGGGTGGATATCCAGGTCGAGTTGATGCCTTGGCAGGATAACATGGACTATGAGCGGATTGGATTGAGTGACAATTATGTGGAAATCCTGGAACTGCGGATTCCGATCATTTACCTTCCGGTTTCACCGGGCAAGAATGTTTCCGTGATCATAGAAGTAATTGCGATGAATCACATATTGAAGACATACGGATATGATGCAGCCAAGGCATATACCAGAAGACTGCAGGAGGATATCAAGAGAAAGGCTAAGGTCAGGAGTGCTTTGATCGACGACAAGGAATAGATAATGGATAGCTGATGATCAGAAAAACAATAGTAGTGGAAAATGAACTGGGAATGCATGCCAGGCCGGCAACCCTGATTGTGAAAGCTGCTTCCAAATACCGATCGGATTTCAGGATCAGGATGGAAGACATGGAGATCAATGGTAAAAGTATCATGGGTGTTATGACTTTGGCAGCCGAGTTCGGCTCGAATCTGGAACTGATAGCTGATGGAGTTGATGAAGAATATCTGATAAACGAGATAGCAGAACTTTTCGCGAATAAATTTGGGGAAGACTGATGAAGAAACTTCAGGGTGTAGCTGTATCGGATGGGATTGCTATCGGGAATACCCGTATCATCTTACGACCCAAATTGCACATCCGCAGGAAATCCATCACTCAAAATCAGATCAAAACAGAATTCGAACGCTTTGAATCCCATGTAAATAATGTTGTTGAAGAGATTGATCAACTGATCACAGACATATCTCAGAATCAGGATAATCGTGATATCCTATCGACTCATAAAATGATTTTGACTGATCCTGAATTTGAAGCAAGCGTTAAAAAACTGATCGAAGAGGAATTGCTCAGTCTTGAACAGGCGATCAATAAACATTTCACAGCTGTTGTGGAATTGTTTAGTAACATGGAGAATGGATATTTTGCTCAGCGATCCAGTGATTACGAGGATGTGGCGTACCGTCTGCTGAGCAAGATCCTGAAACAGGGTGGAGATCGTTTCGAAGGGTTGGAACAGGACATGATTCTGATCACAGATAATATTACACCATCAGAAGTTACCAGTGTATTTGCCAAAAATATCCAAGCGCTCTGTACCGAACGGGGAAGCAAAAATTCTCACAGCTCCATTATTGCCAGATCAATGAACCTTCCTACACTCGTAAATGTCAAAGATCTGCTGGCTAACATTGAAAATGATCAGAAAGTTATCGTCGATGGTCACCAGGGAGTTATCATCGTTGATCCAGATCGGAAAACTCTGGCAGAATATGAACCTTTATGGAAGCAGGAAAAGAAAGATAAACAATTGCTGTTAGCATTGACTGACAAAGAAAGTACGACCAGTGATGGTCATCAGATCAGTTTGATGAGTAATATTGAGCTTCCAGAAGAACTAGACAACGTTCTGAAGGTTAAAAGCAACGGGATTGGGCTGTTTCGAACCGAATTTTTATTCATGGGTAGAAAAGAACTGCCGGATGAAGAAGAGCAGTTCGCAATTTACGATAAAATAGCTGCGAAAATTGCACCAGAACCATTGATCATCAGAACAATTGATGTAGGTGGCGATAAACTTTCGGAAGTTCTCAACCTTGAACACGAATTGAATCCTAATCTAGGTGTGCGCGGTATCAGGATATCGCTGAAACATATTCCGATTTTTAAACATCAGATCAGGGCAATTCTGAGGGCGAGCACCAGAGAAAATATCAAGATCATGTTCCCGATGATTTCTACTGTCAGAGAGATAATCAAAGTTAAAACAGTTATCAATGAATGCATGAAAGAACTTGAGAAAGAGGATATTCCCTTTGATAATGCTATCCAGATCGGGGCGATGATAGAGACACCATCAGCAGCAATAACTTCCGATACGATTGCCGAAGAATGCGATTTTCTCAGCATTGGCACAAATGATCTTATCCAGTATACCCTTGCTGTTGACAGGGATAATATGGCTGTCGGGGATTATTATATTCCCTATCATCCTTCGGTTCTGAGATTGATCAAGATGACTGCTGATAACTGCCAGAAAAAGAAAATCAGTTGTGCCGTCTGCGGTGAAATGGCTTCGGAAAAAATATTCATTCCTTTATTACTGGGACTTGGGATAAACGAATTGAGCGTAAGTCCCGGTAGATTATTGATGGTCAAGAATGAGATCATGAAATACGATCTGCAAAAAATAAAAGGGCATACTGATCTGATCCTGCAGCAGAACACGTGTGAGGATGTATATGATAAGATATTAAAATATGGAGAGTTAGATGAGTATTTTGAATGATAAAAAATTGATTCAGAAAATTGATTCACAGGACATCTATCATAAAATCATCCATCTTCCCGAACAGAT